>JAGLTQ010000011.1 GCA_023135195.1 Gammaproteobacteria bacterium
ATTTACGACCTAATGGATATGTTTTATTAGCCGCATTTTCCGGTGTTGCAGCAATAAAAGGTTTACCGGCTTTCTTCGTTAATGCGATAGCACGAACGCCTGACGTTTTATAACCGATACCTGAATAACCAATACCGTTTAATGACGCAGATACGGATTGAACAACGGATGCAGAACCAGGCTGCTCATTTACTGTTGTTTTATAATCACCTTTACATAATGCTTTCTTCTTGAAGTAACCGTATGTTCCAGAAACTGAGTTTCGACCATAGATTTGGATACTTTTGTTTTTCCATGAACCTTTAAGACCTGCATCGCCCCATTTTTTTATGTCTTTCTTATTTTTACACTTACGTGTAGAAGAGAAAATTGCATCAACTTGAGCAATGGTCATGCCTTTGATTGGGTTATCTTTATGCACGTATACCGCTAATGCATCAATAGCTACTGCGATAGCTGTTGGCTTGTAGCCATGTTTCTTTTCAAATGCTTGAAGCTCTTTGTCTTTCATTTTACGACTCATAGGACCGAAGTTTGAAGTACCTTCAGTTAAAGCTGGAGGCGCAGTAGAAGAGCCTGCTGCCTGAACCTGAACGTTTACGTTTGGATAAAGGTGAGTAAACTGTTCTGTCCATAAAGCCATTAAGTTAGCGAGTGTGTCAGAACCCACGCTTGAAAGATTGCCTGTTACGCCGCTGGCTTTTTTATATTCTGGTAATTTTTTATCCAATGTTGTACCAGCTTGAGCCATTGTCGCAAGAGAAGATAAGCTAACTGCTAACACGCCCATGCTAATAGTTTTGAGTAGTTTAGATTTCATAATATTTTCCCTGAAAAATCAGTTAATGAATTATTTGCGTAGTCATTTTAAAGTGTTTGTATTTTGCTATCTGAATATGACAATGATATGACCTTAATGTGACAGTTTGATGAAAGGAAAAAATAAACCGTGAAGGTAATAAGACGGCCAAATTTTTTATAACAAGTTTAATTGTTGTGTTTACCTCTGCGTCGGGCTGAAGCCCGACCTACAATATAATATGACGTTACTTTTGTAGGTTGGGCTTCAGCCCAACGAATATTTTGAAAATTCAACTATTTTCTTTATTTTCATTCCTGATCTTCCTGGCGTCTTGATTGGTGGTTTAAACATTTTTAAGTTAAAAATCGCTGGCTTGGGAAATAACACGTAAACGTTGAGCCTTTGCCTAATGTGCTGCGAATTTCCAGGCGTCCATCGTGACGTTCCACAGCATATTTTACAATTGCAAGGCCTAAACCTGTGCCACCGGATTCACGTGATCGATCTATATCTGCGCGATAAAAGCGTTCAGTTAAATGTGGTATATGTTGAGAAGCAATCCCCGGCCCATCGTCTGAAACTGAGAAAACAGCTTCATTATTCAATATTTGCCATGAGATAGTAATGTGACCATGATCAGGTGTATAGCGAACTGCGTTATTAATTAAGTTAGCAAATAAACTATGCAACTCATCACTGTTGCCACGTAAACTGAGTTTTTCATCTGTTTTAAGGGTAATGGTATGCTGTTTATCTTGTCCTGGTATTTTGGCATTTTCTTTTAGGGTAATAAGTAAGGTAGAAACATTAACCAATGCAGTATGTTCTACTGGTGCGGTTTCCATTTTCGATAAGGCTAGTAAATCGGTAACAAGTCTTTGCATTCGCATGGCTTGCTGATACATGTTATCAATGGCTAATTTAAAGTTTTTTTCATCTTTAGGTGGGTTATCTGAAAACATTTCCAGGTAACCGCTTAATACCGTTAATGGTGAGCGCATTTCATGTGATACATTTGAGACAAAGTTTGTTCGCATTTCTTCTAACTTGTGTATATGTGTAATATCACGACAAAAAAGCATTTTTTGTTTATAACCAAAAGGAATGATCTGCATGGTTAATATGTTATCTGTATTATCAGGCGCAGGAAATGTAATGGTTTTGCTGTAATTGTTTTTAATGAGATAACGCTGAAAATCCGGGTGACGAATAAGGTTGTTGATTTTTTGCCCTGTATCTTGCGGATAACTGATTCCAAGCAGCGAGCTTGCAACAGGGTTAACCCATTCAATAAAATTATGTTTACTTAGAATAACAACGCCATCCGGCAAAGCTTCTGCAGCTTTTTTAAAGCGAGATAGAGCCACTGATAAAAGTTTTTGTTGTTTCTTTTTTTTTCTTTCGAGTATATGGAGCTCATTAAAAATCTCACCCCAATAACCCAATGCATCCGGAAGGTCTTTTTTTTGTTCTAACAACCAATCATGTAATTTAAAAATATTGCGTAACATGAAAAGAATATAGATAAGAAGAGTTAAAGATATAAATAGCGGGGTTTGATTAAACAGTGCACCAATTAAAGCGCTAGTCGCAATAATCCCTATTAATGAGGTGACTGCGCGTTTTTGTTGGGGAGACATATTAAATTAAGAGTTACTTATTTGATAATCGGTAGCCTGCACCACGAACGGTTTGCACCATATCTTGATGATTTGTTGTTTCCAATGCTTTTCGAAGTCTGCGTATATGAACATCTACTGTGCGCTCCTCAACATAGACATTATCACCCCAGACATTATTTAGCACCTGTTCCCGGCTAAAAACACGATCTGGATTTTCCATGAAAAATCGTAGTAATTTGAATTCTGTTGGTCCAAGCTGAATGGTTTGGCCATTTCCTTCTACTCGATACGAGCCCGTGTCGAGCATGAGATTATTAATCTTTATAATATCTTGTGTGTTTTCTGGCTTGCTGCGACGTAATAATGCTTTGATGCGTGCAATAAGTTCTCTTGGCGAAAAAGGTTTTGTGAGATAATCATCGGCTCCACTTTCCAGCCCACGAATAACATTGTCTTCTTCAGTTTTTGCGGTGAGCATTATAATCGGAATTTTCTCTGTTTCAGGTATACGGCGAAGCTTACGCGCAAAGTCGATGCCGCTAATACCGGGCATCATCCAGTCGAGTAAAATGAGTTGCGGTGGATGTTTCTTTATTATGGCTTCTGCTTTATGTGCGTCACTTGCTTCTTTCCATTGATAAAGTTCCTGTGTCAGTGCCATACAAATCATGTCACGAATGGCGCGTTCATCATCTACCACTAAAATGTAATCATTTTCACTTGTCATTTTTCTTTCATATAAATTGATGTTTTTGTCATAAATGGTATTAAAGCAGAGTTATGTTACAAATTCATTACAGTTGTATTGTGAACAGAAATCGTTGTCATTGCGAGCGATAGCGTGGCAATCTCTATTGAAAATAGTATAACTTAGAAAGATTGCCGTGCAATCCTGCTGCGTGTTACTCGCACTCGCACTCGCAGCTAAAGGCTTACCGCAATGACGCTTATTTAAGTAAAAGTGCAATTCCACTAATAATAAGAAAAACACCAATGGCTTTTTGGAATGTGCGTTGGCTGATATTGGTATGTAAGTGGTTACCAATGTACATGGAGAGAACCATAACGGGTAAGGAATAAAGGATGGTGAGCAATACGCTTGAAGTATAAAAACCGGAATAGGCAAACCCCGTCGCACGAATTAGCCCGTCGACTAAAAAGACTGCCGCACAAGTTGCTCTGAATACACTTTTATCTAATTTTTGTAATTGAAAATAAAAAACATAAAATGGCCCTCCCGTTCCAAATAGCGAACCGATGAGACCACCAAAATAACCCGCAAAAACTGGCCAGACAAAAGAGTTATTCTTTTTTAGTGAGGGTGAAGCTAAGCTATAAATTGCAAATAGAATAATAAATATGCCTAATGCTTTCACTAAAATTAACGTATTAATGGTATTTATAATAAATAAGCCACTGCTTACACCCAATATGGCAAAAGGAATTGCGCGAAGGAGTACTTTCCATGCGATGTGATGGCGGGTGTGGCTGACATGGACAATGGAAGCAGACATATCTAATAAGCCAATAAAGGGAACAATAAACGTAAGCGGTAAGAAAAAGGCAAGCATAGGTATTGCGATTAAACCTGAACCAAATCCAGTAACGCCGCGAAAAATGTAGGCAATAATAAGTGTCAGTAATGCTAAGCTGTATTGCGTATAAGAAAGTGTTTCAATCATAAGAGATATATTGATGCCTAAAATTAAAATAGCGGTTAGTAGTTGTCTGCTGGGTGAAGCGGTTCGTTATGACGGAACTGATAAGCAGATTAAAATAATTACAGAACAACTTAATCAGGATTATAACCTAATATCCTTATGCCCTGAAATGGCGGTAGGGATGGGTGTTCCCAGGCCTGAAATTCATTTGGTAGATACAGGATCAGGTATTCAGGTGTTAGGGGTAGCTGATGCTAATAGAAATAAGACGAAAATATTATCTGAATATGGAAAAGAAATTGTAAAAAACAATGCAGATATTTGTGGCTATATATTTAAAAAGAGTTCACCGAGTTGTGGTACTAAAAATGTAAAGGTATTAAATAGCCTGGATGAATATGAATATCGAGGAATCGGTATTTATGCTGCTGAAATTATGCAAGCTTTACCAATGTTACCCGTAATTGATGAAGAAGATTTTTTAGATGATAAGGTAAGGGAGCAGTTTTTAAACAGAGTAGCTGAATATTCCAGGGCAAACTGAACTTTGTAGGTCGGTTTTCAAGCCGACGCAGCGACATAATAAATGAACAATATTAAGTTATAACGAGCATAATAAAATCTATGATTATTTAGTGATTTTGTAGTTGTCTAATTATCGCGTCGGGCTGATGCCCAACCTACATAAGAAAATACTTACCCTGCAATAATCAATCTTAAAGCATCCAGTCTTAATTGTGGATGTTGAATATATTCAAGTAACTGATCCTTTTCATCTGCTAATTGTTTAATTTCATCATCTCGTACATTCGGATTCGTTTGTTGCAGTGAACGTAAACGAGAAATTTGTTCACCTAGTTGTTCTTCAACTTGTTCCTTAGCCGATGATATTAACGCCGGCATATTTAGTGAAAGTTGAGATTCAGCATGAGCAATAATAGTTCTTAAATTTTCTCGATGTCCTGCGACAATTTGCTGGCAGGTATGAGCATCAATGGATGGAACAAGACTCTTGCATTGTTCAAAACTGATTTCATCACTGTAGTCAGTGTTATCTTTGTCCATCACAAGACGAATTAATTGTGTGGGCATAAACCGATCAATTTGTAAATTAGATGGCGCTATACACTGTACAACAAATAACATTTCAAGCAGCACGGTACCGGTTTTAAACTTTCTATTTTTTACAATGCTAAAAGCGACATTACCATGCTCGCCTTCAACAACCATATCCATTACACCGCTGACCATCGGGTGTTCCCAGCTCATGAACAATCTATCTTCATGCACTAAAGCTGTTTCCCGGTCAAAGGTAATGGTTACGCCATCATCTGGAAGTTCAGGAAAATGAGGCGTTAACATGTGGTTGCCGGGGTGCAAAACATAACTGTGCGAACTATGATCGGTTTGTTCAACACCGTAGGTATCACATATGCGCATCATATAGTCTTCAAGAATATTGTTATCTTCAATGTCATGAATTGCATTAACCAGTTTTTCAGCTACGGGTTTACGAAAGGCGTTCATTTCCAATAAGCGATCACGTCCTTTTTGCAATTCATTATTTAACTCGGTGTAAAGAGGTTTTGCTTTATCGAGCAAGGAAATAACATTATCAACATTATAAGTGGCTTGTTCGAGTTGTGTATTTAATTCCTTGCCAAGTTGAGCCACCATGCCTTGTCCGGCAGGGCAGGTATGGGTAAAGGCATTTAACCCTTCTTTATACCAATGAAATAAGATTTCCTGAGCAGATTCTTTTATATAGGGAATGTGAATCTGAATAATTTCTTTTTGCCCGATACGATCGAGTCGACCAATGCGTTGTTCAAGCAGGTCAGGGTTTAAAGGTAGATCAAATAAAACAAGGTTATGTGAGAATTGGAAGTTACGACCTTCACTACCAATTTCAGAACAAATAAGCACCTGGGCACCAATTTCCTCATCGGCAAAGTATGCCGCTGCACGATCACGTTCAATAATGCTGAGATTCTCATGAAAAACTGAAGCACGGATAGCATGTTTGTTTTTCAAAATATCTTCGAGTTCAAGTGCGGTTTGCGCATGTGCACAAATAACTAAAACTTTTTTATGTTTTAATTCTTTCAGTAAATTAATAATCCAGGTTACGCGGGGATCAAAGGTTGACCAGTGTGGAGCATCTTTAAGTATAGAAATCCCTAAGTCCTTTAAAGATTGATAGGCAACCTCCGGGGTAAGCATAAGCTCTGCATAGGACCGCTTGAAGTCGAGAGAAAATTGTTCTTTCTTTTCTTCTGAGGTAAATATTTTACTAAATAACGAAGCATATGTTCCACTCGCATCTAAGGCATACCCATTGACTCTTCGTTCAGGAAATCCTTTTATTGCATGGCGTGTATTTCTAAATAATACCCGACCGGTACCGTGTTGATCGATTAACAGATCAACAATTTTTTGTTTCAATGCAGACAGTTCCTCGCCTGTTGATGAAGTCAGTGATGTTAATAAATCCTGGTTATCATGCGGTATAAATTCTTCCAGTACCTTAATATCATGTTTCTCTAACGGCTTATCATCTATGAGTAGCTCAGCAGTTTCTGCTAACGTAGTGTAATGCGATTCTTCTGCTAAAAATGTTTCAAGATCGTGGAAGCGGTGAGGGTCGAGCAAACGTAAACGTGCAAAGTGACTTGAAGGCCCTAGTTGCTCCGGTGTTGCCGTGAGTAATAAAACACTGGCAGTGTTTTGAGCAAGTACATCTATAAGTTGATATTCCGGACTAACATTATTTACTTCCCATTTAAGATGATGTGCTTCATCAATAATGAGAGTATCCCATTCGCCATCAATAATTTGCTGATGACGTTTTGGATTTTGCATCAAAAAATCCAGACTACATAAAACCAGTTGTTCACTTTGAAAAGGGTTTAACTCTTGATCTAATGAGTCGCTTTCTTCATCTAAATTGACGCCGTTCTCTTCATCTATAGAAAGACAACGTTCTTCATTGAACAAACTGAATTTCAAATTGAAGCGACGTAACATCTCAACTAACCATTGATGTAACAGAGCATCTGGAACAACAATTAATATTCGTTGGGCGCGACCAGAGATGAGTTGGTGATGAAGTATTAATCCGGCTTCAATGGTTTTACCCAGACCAACTTCATCGGCAAGCAATACCCGAGGTGATGGGCGTGATGCAACCTCATGAGCGATGTATAACTGGTGTGGAATTAGACTCATGCGTACGCCATATAAACCATTCACAGATGAGGTGGATAAAATGTGTTTTTGCTTTAATGTATCGTGACGTAAAAGAAAGGCTTTTTCTGGATCAAATTGTGCGGTAAATAAGCGATCCTGAGGTCGGTTAAGTTTAATGGCGGCACTTAACTCAGTTTCACATAATAGGCTTGCGTTGCCTTCGGCATCATTAACTTCGTAGCTAATAATACCTTCATGTTCTTGTAGTGCTGTGATATTAAATTTTTCATTGTCTTTATTCTTAATAGAATCACCGACAGCAAAACTGACCCGACTTAATGGTGCTTGTTCAATCGCATAGGTGCGAATTTCATTACTGGCTGGAAAATCAATGGTAATAGTGCGGTGATCGAGTGATTGAATAAGGCCTAAACCTAACTCACTTTCGCTGTTACTGATCCAGCGTTGGCCGGGAATAAAATCAAATGAAGACAAACCAGTTACCTACTTTAAGTATTTCAGGATTTAAATATGAATATATTGAATTATAGGCCGTTTTCATTGCGCTAGGCCTACTATCGTATAAGAGTGCCATTATATAGGAATTGTCTGATGTAATGGAATAGTGTTTTAAATAGCTATAAATCAGATGAAACAAGAAGTATTGAGGTTTCACCGAATTAGCTCATAAGCCGGGACTAAAAGTTGTTGCTGCAGCTATTGAAACTGAAGTTGTAAATAAATTGTTGCGTAAGTATGGATGCAATATGACCCAGGGGTTTCACCTGAGCCGACCTGTTTCTGCTGAACTTATAAACTAACTAATTAAACTTTAATAGCTTCTATATGCGCTGATAAAACATAGTCAGTAACATTCTTACTGGGTGCCCAGTCTTTAATAAAGTCTTTTGATTCATCTTTTGGTGTTATTTTAATTTCTTTGAATCCAGCATCTTGCATGTACATTTCAAGATCATCGATTAAAGAAGCACCCGCCATACAACCCGCATAAAGTTCGAGATCATTTTTCATTTCTTCAGGCATTTCAACACTGGCAACGACATCAGAAATTGCTAAACGTCCACCTGATTTTAATACACGATATGCATCACTAAATACTTGCGCTTTATTTGGTGAAAGATTAATAACGCAGTTTGAAATAATGACATCAACAGTATTATCTGCAATGGGAAGATATTCAATTTCACCAAGGCGGAATTCTACATTTTCAAAGTTTGCTTTATTCGCATTATCGCGGGCTTTACTGATCATTGTTGATGTCATATCAATACCGATCACTTTACCTGTTTCGCCAACTTCACGTGCAGCCAGAAAGGCATCAAAACCACCACCACTACCAAGATCAACAACTATTTCACCTGCTGTTAATCCTGCAATCGCACGAGGGTTACCACAGCCTAAGCCCATATCAGCACCTTCGGGTACATTATCAAGATCATCACTTGAATAACCAAGTCTTAATGAGTTTAGGGTATTGATATCAATATCATCAGACACACCGCAACAACTCGATTCAATTCCCGTAGCTTCCTTATTATTGCTCGCCTCAGCTACTTTAGAATAACTTTCTCTCACTTGTTGGCGAACAGTATCGGATTCTTTATGTTGTTGTGAAACCTGCTCTTCATTACAGCAATCGGGTGAACAGCATGATGATTCTTCAGACATATCTAATACCTCATTATTCATTAAATTTGTGTTTTACTCTTTATTCGAGCATTAGTCGGAGCCGGCAAAAAATTGTTTTAATACACTGACCTTTTCAGTATCAACAAAACAGTCAATATTTTTGCCGCGACGCTGGGTTTTGATTAATCCTGCACGTTGTAGCTCTTTAATATGGTGCGATAGGGTAGAAGGTGCGACCGCCAAATCTTCACCTAATTCACTGACACAAAAGCCATTCACTGTTTCCGCTGAGCAAACAGTCCCGGGTTCACAGCAGCTTAACAAGCGCAGGAAGATCTGCAGCCTGTTCGGGTTAGAAAGGGCTTTAAATATATCGGCCAGTTCGTTTGTATTGAATGTTTTATAGTTCGACATGTTTCGAAGTATAGAACAGGCAGCAGGTTTGTCAAGCTCTAATAAATGGCTGAATGTAAGGAATGCTGTGGAAATATAGGCTACATGCTTAACTGGCTGATATAATTAAGATTATTCAGGTAAATATTTTAAATAAGAGGAAAAAGCATGATTATATTTCTCTCAATGATTCTTGCATCACTTGCCGTCCATTTTGTTAACGGTTGGATGGAACCCTTAGTGGGGGTTAGTTTGCGCGCTATGATCAATTTAATTATCTTCATTGCTGTTTATATGGTGTCGAGTCGATATTTAAAAAATTTAAAAGATTGAAATCACAGTTGGTTAATAAAAACTCATGTGCAGACAAAATATGACTTTCAAATCTATCAAATAAATCATTAACGCAATCAGTTTTACAGGTAAGTGAGATGCTCGCTTTGCATCATGCTGAGTTAGCACAAGTATTTAACCTTTAATATAGAGATACTGGTTATGTAGAGAGCACCATGCTCTAAGAGGACATTGCTTTTAATTATAGATGACGATAAATTAAAAGACCTTTTAGAATATATTTCTAAAGAATTAAATTAAAAGCTACGATTAAAGAGGTAAGGTTGGAAAATGAAAATTGATGTTGCGTTAAGTAAATTAAATAGTTTGTTACCGCTTAAAGAAAGACAGAGTTCGATAAGTTCCGGGCTTAAATCATTGCATCAGGAAATCCTTTTTAGTTTTGCTAATTCAGGCTGTGTGCCTAAGTTTGATGATAAGAAAATACAACTAGAAGAACTGGATGAGAATGATCTCATTGTTTTAGATAAAGATACCAATGAAATTGTTGGGGCATATCCCTTTAGTTTAAAGAAAACGGCTCATCATGTGTTTCTGGAAAATACTGATCTTTACGCTATGTGTGCCTTTGATGCCATTTCAATTGCGCCAGTCTTTAATGTGTCGACTATCGTTAAATCACATTGCCACATAACCAATGAAAAAATTGAAATACATCAAGAGGGTAATAATGTGATTAATGTAAAACCTTCTAAAGATATTTATATCGGGATTAAATGGCAAAGCACGGGATCATGTGCTGCGACAAGTTTATGCATGGAAATGGTTTTTTTAAAAAATAAAGAGATTGCAACTTCCTGGATGGGAAGTAATGAGAATATTAGTATTTTCCCTTTAGATGATGCGATTAAATTTTCGATTAATTATTTTAAACCATTGATTGAATAAATATGTCTGGAACTGACTTTACCTTATTTGTTATTTTAATATCTGTATTTCTTTACTGGCTTGATAGTATTCGGGCAAAAGAAATAGCGACAGCGCGATCCAGGGAAGCATGTAAAAAAGTGCTAGTGGAGTTTTTAGATGAAACAGTGGCGATTAAAAAAGTTCGTCTACGTCGCAACAGTTCAGGTCGGCTAAATTTTTATCGTGAATATCAATTTGAATTTACCAGTACAGGTGAGTATCGATATAAAGGCATAGTTAAATTATTGGGTAAATACCTAGTTGATATTGAAATGGAACCCTACCAATTTCACGAATAACGAGAAGCTAAATAACGGCGTTAAAATATCTTCAAAATACTCATGTACTTATTGTACATTCCGCTTTTTCATCAATTTTGCCTTGTTCTCTGGCTTCTCGTTATCCGTGAATAAATGAAGAATAAGTATTTGTCATTCCCGCATGCCTTCAGCGGGAATCCATGTACATGGTTTTATAGATTCCGGCTAAAAGCATGCCGGAATGACAATCAAAAATCATTTTTTTACAGATAACGGCGGGTTATCAAAATGAATACCTTCCCAGCCAAACTTCATAAAGTTTCTAATATTGGCATGACTGTCACCACCAAGATCAAGTAAAACTTCTTTGCGGTAATACTTGCCAAAACAACTAAGCGTTTGAGCTTCATTCAAGCCATTTAAATCTGCAAAGGCAAATATTTTGCATGAGCCTTCATTTGTTCCTGCTTCATTCACAAGTTCCTTGTCACCTAATCCATTATAAAATTGTGTCGCAGTATAGTCATAATCATTTTCAATAACGGCAATAACCTGATCAAATTCAACTTCAACAGGATTTGTCTGAATAAGGTTTATAAGTTCTTTTGTATTCATACTCTTTTAGTCCGAATGTTATGATGAGCAGCTAACAGAAATTTCATTTGACCATTCAGGTGGTAGACCTGCATAGGTTTCATTTTCTGGCTGTTCATCAAAAGGATTTTGTAATAATTTAAACAAGCGATCTATCTCTGAGTAATCCTTATCCGCTTCTGCTTTTTTAATGGCGATTTCAGCCATGTAATTACGCAGAATATATTTTGGATTAACTCGCTTCATTTTAATTGAACGCTGTTTATCGTTAGAATCTTCTTTGATTAAACGTTGCTGATAGCGGTTTTCCCATTGATCAAATTGTTCTCGTTGTATAAATATATCACGAATAGCAGAGTTATTGTTTGTATCCTGATTGTTTACATTTGTACTGCTTATATTTACAGTAACAAAGTCGCATAATTTGCGAAACAGTATCGTATAGTCGACATGATCATTTTTCATTAAGTTTAATAAATCTTCAACCAGATGTTGATCTTCATCATAAGATTCCTTTAATCCCAATTTGAGCCGCATTTGCTCTGCAAAATCAGAACTAAAAATAGTTTGATACTTTTCAAGTTCATGTTTAGCTAGTTCAGCTGCTTTATCCGGGCTTTTATCTATTAAAGGTAACAGAGCCTGGGCAAGGCAACTCAAATTAAATAAACCAATATTAGGTTGTTGTTCAAAAGCATAACGGCCCTGGTAATCAGAATGATTACAAATATAACCAGGCTCATAATTATCTAAAAATCCATAAGGTCCGTAATCGAGGGTCAGGCCAAGAATAGACATGTTGTCTGTGTTCATCACACCATGCGCAAAACCAACCGATTGCCATAGTGCGATCAATTTTGCAGTGCGCTTAATTACTTCGGTCAGTAAGGCAAGGTAGGGATTCGTTTCAGATAATAATTCCGGGTAATGATATTTAATAACATAATCAGCAAGGGTGCGAATATGATCATATTGATGACGATAATAAAAAATTTCAAATGAACCAAAGCGAACATGGCTAGGTGCTAAACGCGTTAATATTGCTCCAGTTTCAATCTCTTCCCGGTAAACTTCATCATCACTACCTGTTATACATAATGCACGGGTAGTGGGAATGTTCAATCTATGCATGGCTTCACTGCATAAGTATTCACGAATCGTTGAACGTAAAACAGCACGACCATCACCATCTCGAGAGTAGGGTGTAAGTCCGCTGCCTTTTAATTGTAATTCCCACTTTTGCTTTTTTTTATTATGCATTTCAGCAATGATAATGGCGCGACCATCACCCAGCTGTGGGTTTAGATGTCCAAACTGGTGCCCAGCATAAAGCATGGCAAACGGTCTGGAATTTTCCAGTAGATGCTTACCGCTAAATATATCGATAAAAAGTTGTTGCTGCTCAATACCATCCTTTAAATCTAAAAGTTGAGCTGCACTTTCATTAAAGTGAATGAGTGCTGACTTCGTTTTAAAGGGCGTCGGTTTAACCTCAGATAAAAATTGCTCGCCGAGTTTTAAAAAAGACTGATGTAATGGAATTGTTTTAAGTGAAAAAGACATGAACACGGCCTCAATTGGACTGTAATTATATTATATACCATAGTGTTTTGCTAGGTTTTATGTTTGAAGGATATGTTAATAAGAGTAAAAGGATAATGTCGTTCACTTAAGAAAAATATATTTAAAATTTATCCCCTCCCCTCCCCTTTAAGGGGAGGGGAGAAATACAAACCCTTAATCGATTGGCATTAGGTATAATGTTCTTTTTAATAAAGCAGGAACGGTACAGTGCCAAGAGCAAATGAATTAAAAAGTGGAATGGTTATTGAGATTAATGGCGTACCACATTCCGTTAAAAATATTGATGCTAAAAGTCCATCGTCACGTGGTGCCTCAACTTTATATAAAGTCCGATTTACCAATTTAAAAACCGGCCAGAAACTGGATGAGTCCTACAAGGGCGAAGATATGCTTAAAGAGGCCGATTGTGTCCGGGTTCAAGTGCAGTTTTCGTATGTTGATGGCGACGCTTATACTTTTATGAACATGGAAGACTTTAGTCAGTACACCTTGAACCGTGATGAAATTGAAGACTCCGTTGCCTATTTATCTGAAGGCCTCGACGGTATTTTTGCCTTGATAATGGATGATGCCATTCTTGGCATTGAGCTACCGCATTCAGTTGTTTTGACGGTCACTGAAACCACGCCAGCCACCAAAGGCGCGACGGCAGCAGGTAGAACAAAACCGGCAACATTATCAACCGGGCTGGAAATTCAGGTACCAGAATATATGGAAGCAGGGCAAGACGTTAAAGTGAATACGACTAACGCTAAATTTATGTCGCGTGTTTAATTAAAAATGTTGGGCCACTAAGAACACTAAAAGCTTGAACAGCTGGGGCACAGGGAAATCAATGTAGTTTATTTCCCTGATTCAACTGAGCTGCATCCAGGCTACAAGTATTATTGACTTTCTTTGTGTCCTTCGAGGCTATCTTTTATTTATTTATTTATTTATTTATTTATCGCAAAGGATCAAATAAATATTCCAGTCCATTCACTTTAATCTCATGCACGATTGCCATCATTTTTCCCAATTCACCAGAAGGGAAGCCTTTATTCGCAAACCAGATAACGTAAGGCTCAGGTAGATCGATTAATAATCGGTTAGCATATTTGCCGAAAGGCATACGGTATTGAGCAAGTTTTAATAGTAGCGCTGGATCTGATTGCAATTCAGAAAAGACATCTCCGTCATGTTTCATATAGGTACCGGAGTCACTTTGACTTTATAGTTAACCTGAGCTGCTTATAAAAAATGCACGTCATTCCCGCGTGCCTTTAGCGGGAATCCAGTAGTTTAAACCGAGTAGATTCCGGCTAAAAAGCATACCGGAATGACTGTATTTTAAAGATTTAGAATATTTACTAGTATAATTTTCTTATACAAAGCTGAGGTTAGTTAGGTGTTTATAATTCAGAAAACTTTTTAATAAAGTATCGAGTCTCAAAATAAAGTGACTCCGGTACCTTAGCTCAAAAATTTACGCTGCAAAACGATCCTGTAAATATTTCATAATCTCATCTGATTCATACATCCAGCTATCATTTCCTTTGTCATCGACAATTCTCAGGCAAGGGACTTTTATTTCACCACCACCCTGCAGAAGTTCTTTTCGATAAATCGGGTTATGTTGTGCATCACGTGTTTCAATTTTAAGAGATAAACGTTTGTTATTACGTTTCACTTTAATGCAAAAAGGACATGTTTTGAATTGATATAGAGCGAGGTTATTAACCTCTTTATCAATTTTTTGTTGTTCTTCTTCAGGACGTTTAATGCCTCGAGGGCTAGTCACTTTATCAACAAATAAAATAATAGGACCAATGATCAAACGAAGTGCTTTGAAAAAATATTTAAAAAACCATTTCATAGTGAGAATAACCATGCGTTAAAAGGGGAAATTGAAGAGCAAATTATACAGTATTTTACGCTTTAAGGATTAAAATCTTAGACATATTGACCTGCACACCAGCCTGATGACCATGACCACTGGAAGTTGTAGCCACCCAACCAGCCACTGATATCCATAACTTCACCAATAAAATAGAGCCCGGAAACCGTTTTACTTTCAAATGTTTTTGAGGATAAAGCATCACAGTCAACACCACCCAAAGTAACCTCGGCTGTACGATATCCTTCGGTACCATTTGGTTTTATTGACCAGTTTTGTAGTGTTGTAGAGACATGTTGAAATTGCTTATGTGATATTTCCTGTAGCGTTTTGTCTAATAACTCTTCTTCAATAAAAATATTCACCAAACGTTTAGGTAATAATTTATGTAACAATGTTTTGAGTTTGATTTGCGGGTGATTTTTATATGCTGTCGTTAATTCTTCAAGTAAATCCAGATCAGGTAAAAGATTAATTTCAATTGCTTCGCCGGCAGACCAGTAAGATGATATTTGTAATATTACCGGACCACTTAAGCCCCGATGTGTGAATAAAATATTTTCACGAAAACTTGTATTTTTTGTGTTCACAACACTATCAATCGCAATACCTGATAAATCCGACAAGATTTCTTTGTCATGCTTGTGCAAGGTAAACGGAACCAGGCCTGCTGAAGTAGGCCAGACTTTCATATTAAATTGTTCTGCGATTTTATAACCAAAGGGGGTAGCGCCCATTTTTGGAATAGATAACCCTCCCGTGGCAATGACTAATGATTGGCAGTGATAATCGTTGTTGCTTGATTTGATGATAAAGTGATGATCGGATTTTTGATCGACATTTATAATTTCTGTATTGAGCAGGATATGTACATTTTCTTTTTTACATTCAGTCAGTAACAAGTTAAGAATATCTTTTGAACTATCATCACAAAATAATTGACCATGTTCACGTTCATGGTAAGGAATTCCATAAGCTTCAACCATGGCGATAAAGTCCCATTGAGTAAATCGACTTAAAGCGGATTTAACAAAATGAGTGTTATGCGAAATGTAATTTTCTGTACTGACATCGTAGTTGGTGAAATTACAGCGGCCACCACCAGACATGAGGATTTTCTTTCCAGCCTTATTTGCATGGTCGAGCACTATAACTTTGCGGCCACGTTTTGCTGCTTCAATCGCACACATTAGTCCAGAAGCACTTGCTCCGATAATAATAACATCAACTTTTTTCATATACTGTAAGTGTTTTATGCATGGTTATGTCTGCTTTAGCTATCGTCAACAATTTGACAAATTTGAAAGAAGAACAGTTGTTTTTTAACGATATATGGTAACAGATTGAGTAAACTTGAGCGGTGATATATAGGGTTCTGGGCTATACTAGGATTAAATTTAGACTATTGAATTGCAGTCAAATACAAATATAAGCTCTCGAAGTTGTTATGAGGCGAGGAAGTTATGGCTGAAGCCTTTTCTAATGTTGGTTTATTGAAGTTCTTACTGGCTTTACCTGATCTTGAAGATTTGGGCAGTGTTGCTTTACTTGATTTAGCAAAAGATGCTCGAGCTGAATTTCTTAAGAAGGGCAAATCACTTTATGCTGATGAGCATATGGAACGTCATCTTTACCTGGTTGAAGGTGAGGTAGAACTTGTTGCTAATGATCAGGTTCTTCTGGTTATCAAGGGTGGTTCAGATCGAGCCAAACAATCACTTTTCAGGGTTCATACACACGGTTTAGAAGCACATTGCCTTAAAGACGGAAGTCTATTGTCTTTAAATGAGACGACCTTTGCAAAATATATTGCCACTATAAAACCAAAAGAAGAACCGGCAGGCATCAACTTTAGCAGTTATAAGGCAACCGATGGTGATGCAGGAATTATAAATGAGATACATAAAGAATTTCACCATAATGAAGTTGATCTACCCAGCATGCCTGAGGTTGCGCTAAAAATTAACCAGGCGGTACAAGATGAAAGTTTCGACTTTCAAAAAATAGCGGACATCGTGCAAACAGATCCCATGCTCTCTGCTCGTGCGGTACAAGTTGCTAATAGTGCAATGTATGCAGGACAAACGGTGCAAACCATCAAGCATGCCATTCAGCGTATTGGTTTACGTGCTATGCGTACAATTATTATGAGTGTCACTATAAGAAACTTATATACGCCGCAATCTTCTCTCATTAAAAAAAGAATGAGGTCTTATTATCATCACAGTATTCGTGTTGGCGTTATTGCTCATGTTTTAACTAAAAAAATAAAAGGCTTTGATCCTGAGCAGGCTTTTCTTGTTGGATTGGTACATGATATTGGTGTAGTACCTATTTTAATCAGGGCTGATAAACATGACGAATTAAAAAATGATCCGGTTTTGCTTGATAAGATTATTTTTAATCTGAAGACAAAAGTAGGTGCGATGTTATTAAAACAGTGGGGTTTTGAAAGTGAACTTATTACCGTGGCACAGGATGCTGAAAACTGGGATAGAGATGTTATCAAAGCAGATTATTGCGATATTATACAGGTAGCCCAGTTACATTGTGGAATGATAGGCGGTCGAAAACTGGATGCACCAGCTCTGGTTGATTTGCCTGCCTTTGAACGTTTGGATCTTGGTGGGGTTAATCCAATGCTGATTATTGCTCAGGCTAAACAGGAAATGAGTGAAGTTATCCACTTGCTGGAATAATCCGTTATACTCTATTTTCTTTTTCAAATTAAAATACTTATATTTTCATGTCAAATCAAAAGCAAAATAAAAATGACCAGCGTGTTATCGCACAAACTAAAGAATGGCTAAATAATGTCATTGTTGCTCATAACTACTGCCCCTTTGCCAGACGTGAAGTTGATAAAGGCAGTATTCGATATCAGGTTGTGCATGAAACTGAATTTAATAGCTTACTTGAAAGCGTTATTCATGAATGTGTTTGGCTTGATCAGAATGACGAAACTGAGACAATACTGATTATTTTCCCTTCTAACCTGAATGACTTTAATTTATTTTTAGATTGCCTTGCACTAACAGAAGATTTAATCGTCTCTCAGGGCTATGAAGGTATATACCAGATAGCGAGCTTTCACCCTGATTATTGCTTTCAGGGAGCAGAAGAAAATGATCCCGCCAACTATACCAATCGATCGCCGCATCCTATGTTCCACCTTATTCGCGAAGCCAGTGTTAAAGTCGCAATAGAAAATCATCCCGATGCCGAATCAATACCAGAAAGAAATATTGAATATGCTCGTGAGCAAGGCACAGATAAAATGAAAGCGTTACTTGATAAATGTATTCATGTCGAAGAGTCTGATGACTAAACTTATTGTAAGCAGTCTTTCTATATATCCTGTTAAGTCATGTCGGGAAGTTTTACAAAAATCCAGTTTTGTTGAAAATTTTGGTTTACAAAATGATCGTCGCTGGATGGTGGTTGATGAACACGGGGTAATGGTCACTCAGCGAAAAATATCTAAAATGTGTTTAATCCAACCTGAGCTTACAACAAGCGGTTTAATTTTAAACTCATCGGCAATGAATCCTCTTGCCATTGATATCCCGGCACATAATAAAAAGTGTAGTGTAAAAGTATGGGCTGATCAGTGTCAGGTTTTTGATGCTGGAGATGAAGCCGCAACGTGGTTAAGTCATTTATTAGAAAAGAAATGTCGACTTGTTTATTTTCCAGAAGACGAAATTCGGCAAGTTGATTTAACGTATGCAAATAAAGGTGATAAAACAGCTTTTAGTGATGGCTTTCCATTTTTAATTATTTCGCAAGGCTCGTTAGATGATTTAAACCAACGCTTATCCTCGCCCATTACCATGAATCGTTTTAGACCTAATATTGTTATTGATGGTTGCGAACCTTTTGCAGAAGATGAATGGAAAAAGATACAAATAGGCGATATCACGTTTCGTTTTGTTAAGCCGTGTAGCCGTTGTGTTATTCCGAGCATTAATATTGATACTGCAGAGCGAGAAGAGGAACCAATCAAAACATTATTGAGTTATCGAAAACGCGATAATAAAATATATTTTGGTCAAAATGTTATTGCAGAAGCAAATGGGGAAATTGATGTTGGTATGTCAATAAATATACTTGAATAGCTACCAGGCCTAAATTTTATCCTGCCATTTTTTACTCATAAACCAGTTAGTGAAATCATCTGCATTTAATGGTTTACTAATGTAATGTCCTTGCGCAAAATCGCATTTTAGACTTTTAAGACGTTGCCATGTTTTTTCGTCATAAACTCCTTCTGCAACAATCTTTAAGCCAAGATTGTGCGCGAGCTCAATTGTAGCTAGTACTATAACATCATCATCTTCATCCTCGGTCATTTCCATTACAAAAGAGCGATCAACTTTTATTTCATCAATAGGTAGTTTTTTAAGGTAGCTCAAGGAGGAGTACCCTGTTCCGAAATCATCAATTGATAAATGTATACCAGTGGATTTTATTTTCTCAAGAGTATGCCTTGCTCTTAGTGGTTCTGACATAACATCATCTTCAGAAATTTCAAGATTTAAGTTATCAGGAGATAAGTCATGTTCTTTTAATATATCCAGAATAAATTGTAATAATATAGAATCATGTAGACAGTGTACTGACATGTTGACAGCAATCGCAATGTTGATATTTTTCTTTTTCCATAAGGAACATTGAATTATTGATTTCTCAACGACCCATTTTGTTAATGGCTTTATTAAACCTGTTTGTTCTGCTAATGGAATGAATTCATCGGGCTTGATAAAGCCACGTTGCGGGTGATTCCAGCGTAATAATGCTTCTGCGGTAACCACTTGTTTTGTTGCAACATTAACTTTAGGAAGAAAGAACAATTCTAAAGATTCACTGCTAATGGCTTCTTTCAACTCACTCATTAGAGCAAGCCGACCGATGCTATGGGTATCTTTAGTTTTATCGTATATTGAATAGCCTGTTTTATTTTGTTTTGCAACATACATGGCAATATCTGCACGCTGCATTAATATATTTACATCATTTCCATCTGTTGGGAATTCAGCTAAACCAATACTGATATCAACATTTAAGGTATGACCATCGACGATAAAGGGATGGTTAAAACCTTCCAGTACTTTATTGGTAAGTATTGTTGCTTGCTCTAAATTAGTTTCTGGAAGTAGTATAGAAAACTCATCACCACCAAGGCGGGCCACGGTATCCGTTTTACGGAAAATATTAAAAAGACGTTCGGCAGTTTGTTGCAGAATAAGATCGCCTATGTGATGTCCTAATGTGTCATTAATTTCTTTAAAGTGATTTAGATCACTCATAATGAGTATAGTTTTTTTCGATGTACGTTCGCCTCTTAAAATTTCATGTTGTAAACGATTATGAAAAAGCTTTCTGTTAGGTAAATCAGTTAGTGGATCGTGTAATGCCTGGTGAGTAAGAGTTTGTGTTTTATTTTGAACTGCTTCGGCAAGACGATTAAAGTTTTCTTCAAGAATAGAAATCTCATCTCCTGTGTTTGTTAGATCTGTTTTCTTTAAATTCATTTGTTCCGAGAATTCAACAACATATTTCGTGAATTTCTGTAAGCGCCGGGTTATAAAAAAGATTAAAATAATAAAAGATAATATATAAATAATAGCGGTAAGACCGCGTATAGGACGTTCTTCGCTTAATACAGAGCGAGTTAACTGGCTGGCTTCTGCCGTTGAGATAAAAGAAACTAATTCAATTATTATATCGGTGGCACCATAATCAAAAAACCCCTGTCCGATTTTTAAATAACGATCTTTTAATGTGTCAATTTTTGTACCGGGTGCAATTAAGGATGAATTGCTGCTGGCTAAAATTGTAGGTTGATCTTCGGCAAGTAAAGCAATGACATTTGAATCTGCCATGGCAGATGCTTGTGAAGCAATTAGAAATTCTTCGTCAAGCGGTGAAGCTAATATTAGCGTGGCAAGTATATCTCCTTTTTTGTTAACCAGTTTTTCTGATGCTAGTAAGTAGGCTTTGCCATTTAAACGGGTTAAGAATCCTTGTCCATGACTTAAGTTCAGCAGCATTTTGTTAGGATGTTTAAGTGCGTCTGGTGCCGGTTTGTCACTTGCATTATATAGTTCCCGGCATTGGCCTTTTTCATCAAGTAATGCTATATAGCGCGGTTGTAAAATACTACGAATCACAGAGAGGCTTGGTAGCCATGGCGGAGGTTTGGTATAGGTTTTGTTTTCAGCACTTTGTTGCCATGCAGGTGAATTAATGAATTCATTTAACTTTTGTGAACCGATAAAAAGTTTAACTGCCTGGTGATGGCTTTTCACATAACGATCAAACATGATTCGTTGTTTTTCTGCTTGCCAGCTAAAACGTTCTTCCAGTTTGCTATTAAAAATATGTTTTAGAGAATAATTTTGAATAGAGTCAGTAATAGCCCAAACAACAAGCCCTATTAATACCGCAGATAGCAGCATCTTTAACATTAAAGAATGACGGACTAAATTAATCATTATAGTTATTTATTGTATTCTTTAGTCTTGTCAGGTTCACCAATCAATTCATCCCCTCGAAATTTCCAGCCGGCATGGCGGAGTTGAGAGGGTGGTATATAACTAATATCGGTGTGAATTTTCTCAATATGTTTTTGCAGATACTGCACAAGCTTTTTCGCTTCAAGCTGACTTTTTAACTTTTTATTACCCGCATTTTCTTTCCATGTGGTAAGACTGTAACTCCGGTAAAGCGGATAATTACCCGATAAAACATACTTTAGGTCGGTAGCATCGTGGCCATCAATCTTTAGCATTCTTACAGTGCCTTTTTTCTGATGGTAAGAGACCATTAAAGGGACTTCCCAGCCAATTGCGCCGGTATTACGCGATACTTGTGAAATCATGTCAGGGATCACACCTACTTCAAATAGTCGTGGACTAAATTGATCTTCATCCTTTAACAGACCACGCCAATGACCTGGACGAATTTTGCAATGTAAACGACCAATAGGTTTTATTAAATTTTGAAAATTATTTGTTTGCTTCTTATCAACTTGTGACCAGCGTGTGGAAGCCCCGTTAAATACTTCACGAGCTTGTTTGCTTGTAATATTTTTCAACGGGTTATTTGGATGAACTATCAGTGCGATAGGTGATATTCCCAATGAGTGGAATTCTAAACCGGGTAAGCGATCAGACCTGGCCGGGGGACAGCAATATGCGCCAATATCTGCAGATTTTTGTCGTAGACGTCCCGCGGTAATACCACAGGTGCCGGGTTTTATAATTATATTAAGTTGGTTTTTTTCTGCATATTCGTGAATAAGCTTGTGAAAAATAGGATAGCTTTGCTGGCCTAATGCGACGACTAAATCAGCATCGGCATGTACTTTATCATGCTTAAAGGGTTTGTTTTTCCAGTCTTTAGCAACCTCACTAAAAATATCCGGGTTACTAAACGTAGGCGCACCCATCGTGTGCTCGTGCATATGATCTGCGCAGGCAACAGTGCTGCTTAAAAAAAGAACTAATAGTAAAGTGCGAGATTTACTTGAAAAATATGCAGGCCAGACAAATTTCATAGAGACACCCCATGTAAATGAAAGTAAGTCGCTTAACTCAATGTCAATAATACCCAGGCTTCTTAAAATGTCATTTGGATGCATTTTAATTGAGGTGCAGAAGCTAATTCATTATTATTTGATGTTTTTAGTGTTTTTGCAGTTAGCGGTAAAAATTGCTGTATTCAAGGGGGTAAATATAAAGCATATTTTATCGCAAATCAGTATTTAATCGGTTCATTTGAGCAGAAACAGGTTAAGAGGGGATAATTAGCGGATAAACGGTATGTGATTAGATGGCTACTTCGGCTGCTTTTTAATTTTTGATAACCAGCGTTTATCAAATAACTGAATAATTTTTCCTAAGTTATTACCTAAATAATATTCTGCAGCTGTTTGGCTTAAACGTTTAGGAGGCAAAGGTTTTGCGTGGCCTAAATGATTCAACCGTTTTGTAAGTGAAGGTGTAGGAGCAGGATTATGCATTTCAACTTTTAATGCTGCCTGAATTGTTTCAGAAATCTCATCATTAGTAACACCCGCTTTAACAACTTTTGTGATTTGTGAGTACGGCAGAAATTCGGGTGTTTTTGAACGTTTGGCCATGTGGTAAATTTTGGGCCAGAACTTGTTTTTTAGAAACTGTGTTACCACTTCCTCGTAGACGATACATTCATTCATATCGGTATGATTAATCAAGTCCATACCATAGCTATCAGCTTCAAGCTCTTCTTCCTGAAATAATGGCATCAGCATGTTTTGATAGAGTGGGTTATAAAGCTGGAAAAAATAACGGAGTATTTTAGTGAAGATGTTTTTTGAGTGGTGACAGCTGATTTTAAATTGAAGCCAGATATTATTTAAAAAATAGAGTCGTGTAGAAATCGGGGTATGTTGAGTTGAGAGCTGTCCAATCCGGCGAGCTAATAAAGCATGAAAATACAGCGGCGACATTGTTAGTAATACAGGTAAGCCAATAATGAGAGTTCTTGTGTTGATAAAAGGCATGCCGGAGCGAGGCGTTTTGATTACTAAAATTTCATATTTGTCTCTGATGATGATGCGATCAATCTTTGGATTACCAAACTCACCTTGTAGCTCTTCTATCAGTTCAAATAAATGAGGGAATTTTTCTCTAGTGATATCCAGACCGCTAGGTAAAGTAAACTTTAGTTTGTAAATAGCCCAGCTGAATGCGCCTCCAAGGCCAATTAAAACGAGTTGAATAACGGCATTTATCCAGTCTTTGAGTTCTTTTGCATGAATAACCGTGTCATAAAGATCAAAAGGTAGAGCTAAAGCGAGGAATGGAAACATCAAGAGAAATAAAATACCGATAGAGGCAATTAAGATACCTATAGTAAAGCCAAAACGTGGATATTTTTCATTTAGTTTAAAAAAAAAGGTGGCTTTTAAAGGGTTGGCCCATTTGCTCATAAAGGGTAAATAACGAGATATATCCATTTTGTGATCACTTTAGCAACTGAATAATTTTATTGAATTGTGGAGGGAGCCACCACGTAATTTTTCTACTATCGTAGCCTAATTTAATCAATAAAACAGTGTGCAGAGCACATTTCAATGTGGGTAGATTTAATGGCTTCAATCTATATAAGATAATCATAAAGTACTGATATAGTAAGAGCGTTATATATTGTTTTAAAAGTAGTATTTTGGTTGGGGATTGGGTTAGAATCATTTTGTTATATTGCATATTCTTAGGTTATTTCAGTAGTCCATATCGGTTATCTCCTGTAATTTACTAATGAAAGATTGCAATTAAATCTTTTAACAAAAATATAAAAAGGTAATTTACATGGCAACTGGTACAGTAAAATGGTTCAACGATTCTAAAGGCTTCGGCTTCATTTCTCCTTCTGATGGTAGTGCTGATGTATTCGTACATTTCTCTGCTGTTCAGGGTGATGGTTTCCGCTCTTTAGCTGAAGGTCAATCTGTAAGCTATGAAGTAGAAGATGGTCCTAAAGGTCCACAAGCTTCAGCAGTAACTCCACAATAAATAAGATTTTTTAGTCTCATTTATCACAAACCCCGCTTTATGCGGGGTTTGTTTTTTATGCCTCTTTAGTTTTATTAAATCAGTAGTTGCAAATTCATTCGTGCGACTACCCCCCCCTTTGTTGGTTCCGTCATCCCTAATGAACTCCTTTGGTTTTCTTGGGAAAACACGTAGCGGTTCTGTACTACCTACTCAAAATATGCGCTAAATGTAGGTTGGCTCAAACGCAGTGGAGCCAACAATACTGGCATTATGTTTTATGCAGACTTCGTTTTATTGTCTTTTTATTTTTATCCATCGAGTATAAATCCTGTGATTTGTTGCTATTGTTTAGTTATCTTTAATTAAAGAAGAATCATGATGGAAGATAACGAAAATCCAGTCCTTTGGTATTTTGCCGATCCCATGTGTTCGTGGTGCTGGGGATTTTCACCTGTAATTTCAAAAGTAAAAAAGAACTATGCCAGGCAAATAAAAATTGCACTTGTTATGGGGGGCTTGCAAGCCGGAGAATCCAATGCATTATCGGACTCGTCTCGAGAAGAGGTTTTTCATCATTGGCAGCAAGTAAAAAAAATGAGCGGACAACACTTTTTATTTGAGAATGCTTTACCTGAAGGATTTATTTATAACACTGAACCAGCTTGTCGAGCTGTTATCACTGCGGGCCAGATGGATGAGATAAAAAACTTTGAGTACTTCACCGCTGTTCAAGCCGCTTTTTATACAAAAAATCAGGACGTGACCCAAATAAGTGTTTTGCAACAACTTGCTGTTGACTGCGGTTTGAGTAGCGAGAAATTTAGTGACCTCTTTTTTGATGAAAAGCAAAGACTTAGCACCGAAAAGAGCTTTCAATTCAGCAAAAAAGCCGGTGTGCAGGGCTTTCCCACCCTTATTTTAAATCTGCAGAATGATTTGCACATAATTACTCGTGGATACCTTGATTATGCCGGTGTTTCAGCCGCATTGGATAAATTGTTGCCTGTATAGACGTTTTCTTGGCTGCCCTTAATGTTATTGACTTGTGTGTTTTGCGCTGAAAAGGCAAAATACGCCCAAATTTTGACAATATTGAATTAAAATTAATCAAGGATACATTTATGAAACTCATTCTTTTAGGTGCACCAGGCGCAGGCAAAGGTACAGTTGCGAAATTATTAACAAAAATGGACGGTTCCGTTCAAATTTCAACAGGTGATATTTTACGTGCAGCAGTAGCCGCTGGAACAGAACTTGGTAAACAAGCGCAAGCAGCAATGAAAGCGGGTGATTTGGTATCTGATGATTTAATCATGGGCATCATGGGCGAACGTTTGAAAGAAGACGATTGCAAAGCAGGTTACTTATTAGATGGTTTCCCACGCACTATTCCTCAAGCAGAAGCGCTTAAAGTGTTACTAGCTGATATGGGCGAAGAGCTTGATATGGTTGTTGATATTCAGGTAGCGAAAGACGTGATTTTAGATCGCTTAACAACTCGTCGTACTTGTGAAGGTTGTGGTGAAATTTATAACGTTAAATCTAACCCACCTAAAGAAGAAGGCAAGTGTGATAAATGTGGTGGCGCTGTTACTCAACGTGAAGATGAAACTGAAGAAGCAATCAGCAATCGTTTAGACGTTTACAATGAAATGACAGCACCATTAGCTAAATTTTATGAAGCTGAAGGTAACTTAGTTTCAGTAGATGCAGTATCAAGTGAAGCTGTTATTAATGCGATTAAAGCAAAGCTAGCTTCTTAATTTGGTTCGAAGTTAGTTTAAAAAAAAGGGAAACCCGTAAAATGGTTTCCCTTTTTTTTTGCAAATATATAACGTAATAACTAAAATACTTAAATATGGATACAAATAAAAAAGAAGTTATTATTCTTGTTCATGGAGTTTGGATGAAAGGCCCCGAGTTATTTTATTTACACTATAAGTTATGGCGGCAGGGATACAAGGTTTATCAATTTCATTATTCCAGTTTGTTCAAAACGCCAGAAGAAAATGCAGCAAAACTCTTTCAATTTATTTCTAAAATTGATGCATCAGTTATTCACTTTGTTACTCATAGTTTGGGTGGCATTGTAATTAAGTATTTATTTCATAATCAGGAAATAAAACAAACCGGCAAGGTTGTCATGATTGGTTCACCTGTTAATGGAAGTGCTGTTGCGATATATTTAAATCAAAAAAAACACCTTAAATATTTATTAGGTAAATCTACTATTAAAGGTTTACTGGGTGATGCACCAGACTGGAGTTATAAAAGAAAAATTTGCGTTATTGCCGGTACTAAAAGTTTAGGCATTGGCCAATTATTGGCGCGAGAGGTCATGAAAAAGCCAAATGATGGAACGGTGAATTTATCTGAAACGTATGTAGAAAAAGCTGATGAGCGTCACGAGGTAGCACGAAATCATTTTTTACTTTTATTTTCTAATGAGGTTTTGGAAATAATAGTACAATTTTTGAAAAAGTAATTATATCAGGTAGTGGAGTTTCTTTTGCTGCCTCCACTACCCGCCTATAAAATTAATTATTCCATTTCTAAATCTTCACTTACTGCGTCCAGACCAGCTTTTGCACATTTTTCATCAACCTCTCCAGATGGCGCGCCACTTACACCGATACCACCTAAAATTGAACCACCGATGTTAATGGGTATACCACCAGCGCTAATAACCAAACCATCAATTTTTGCTACCTGGAATGGTTTGGTAAAACGGTCTTCCATTGTCGATAAGGCCGCATTAAAAGCCATTGCCGTATGAGCTTTTTGTTTGCTGATTTCCAAAGTAATATCCATTGCTAATACATCACGTAGCATTACCTGGGGATGGCCGCTACGATCAACAACCGTTACCGCAATCTGTACACCTTCTTTTCGACATGCTTTTATTGCTGCTTGCGCTATGCGTAAAGCAGTTTCCATTTTCATCCGCTTAACCGAAAGAGTGAGTGATTCTTCCGAGTAAACACTGTTCGATAAAGAAAAGATCAAAGGGATGAGCATTAACATTTTTAAATATTTCATTCTGGACTCCGAGTAGTTAGGTTTATAATATTTTTTGAGTAAATTGTTGGATCCGCTGCGCTCGGTAACTGCTCCTGCGTTACTCTCGACAATTGCTCCTGCATTGTTCTCGGCAACTGCGTCCTGCGTTGCTCTACCTCCTCCATCCATGGAGTCGTACCTTAGCCATCCGTGGCTTCGTACCTCCTGCTTCCCTGCAGTCGTTGATCTAACCCACATATAAATGCTCGTCAGTGGCTGCTGAGTTTACCAAGTTCATCTAATAATTGCATAACAAGCTGTTTACCGTTTTCAGTCATTTTTTTTGTCAAGACATCCGGGTCACGTTCACCATCAATGAGTCGCTTCATAATGCCGCCTAATTGACGCATGTCGCCCTGAGTATTGGTCATTTGTTCTGCCATAAATGAAGCGGCTTGTAATGCTGAGGCATCACCATGACATGCGGCATTAATCATACTTGCCAGTCCGGGAGCGGCCATAGTGGGATCGGCTTGTTGTTGAACATCGGGTAAGCTGGCGGGATTTTGTAATCCAAGCAGAATGCTTTTAACAATAATTTTATCTTCATCATCCAGACCAATAAACAAATCTTCACCACGTTGGCCTGCAACAATTTTATTAATTGCTTTAACCAGTTCATGCCAGCTTTGCTGTGTTGCCATATCTAACATGGGTTTCAGTTGATGTTTGGCAGTATCATTTTGACAGGCATGAACGACCTGATGAATAAGTACCGCATGGGATTGTCTGATTTGTTCTTCTTGATCGGGAATGCTAGCCATCGTTAATTTTCTCTTGGGACAAGCTTAGAGTATAAAACAAAATTCTATAAAGAATATATCAGGCTACAAATAAAGTAGGTTGGCTCAAGCGCAGAGGAGCCAACAGAATATTTTGCAGACATAAAAAAAGGAACGTAAAAACGTTCCTTTTTAAAATATTACTGGAAAAGTGTAGAGATTAACTACAACCCTTAGGACGAGGTAAACCAGCAATTTTATTCGCACATTTGATTAAACCCGTTGGGAATAAAGAATAAATATATTTCTGACTAGATTCATCTTTACCGTATAAATCTTTCATCAGCTTAGAGAATTTACGAGGCTCACATACAGTACCGTTGTCAGCGAAGTATTCACGTGCAAGGTTAATGATATTCCAGTGTTTTTCACCCATTTCGCCAACATTTTCAGTAATAGCGATTTGCGCAGCAAGACCTTCGTTCCACTCGTCTAAGTTCAATAACCAACCTGCTTCTGATAGCTCAATTGTTTTACCGTCTACTACTGCTTCCATCGTAAATCACCTTAAAAATTAGAATATGTGTGTATAGTTGACTAATTCTATCAGGAATTATTACTGAAAACCATATCATAAAGCACTTATAAACTAGTATTTTTATTAAGTTTTCGATATAAGCCGCCAATTATGTTGAAAATTTGCTATGTATTAGACATAAACAATGAATATTCGCGATTTTCAGTCTGGTCAGCAGCAATAGCAATATGAATATCAAAGCTTCTTATCGGAGAAGATTAATCATATCTGGGAGACTGGGGATGGGGGGATTCAGTGTCTTTTAAGTGTTTCCCCGAAAATGACTGATAGCTATAAAATTAGTGGGGATCCTCCAGAAACAGCCCACAATTAATAAATAATCAGGGGCTGGGTAAAAAAATTCACTAATTGATTGGCTTGTTGCAACCACGGATTTTACAGAGACTGATCAACACCGCTACCACCAGTACTGTTGAAACTATACCTGCAAGACTTAAAATATCGAGAGCCATCATAAATACACCTTTGCCATTTCTGTTATGTTAATAAGTAATTAAGTAGATACTGATATTCATGTAAGTAACAAATCATGACCTGTTTCTGGTTTGAATAAAAAACTACTCGCCGTGAATTAATGGGATGGGGAAATTTAAAAATCATCCCTATACCCTCTATTTCGACCACTATTTGTGATTCTTTAATTTAATTTATGTTTTTTTTGATATGTATCGAAATTATTGCCTAAAAATAGATGGTTATATGTGAATAAACGGGGTTGAGCCTGAGGTATTTCCACGAAACCAGGGGTAAAGTCGATTAAAAACAACATGTTAGGAGTGATTGGGTGTCAGAGATTAATTGTTTCTAATATTAGAGAATGTGCGCCCATGTACCGCCTAGCGTTACAAGGAAAAGATTTTGCAGGATGCTGAGCTATTTCCATTATGATATCCAACTACTCCAGTATCACTGAGGTAATGAACAATGAATATTACAGAACGCAAACCATTTAGCCCTGGTGAAATTCTTAATGAAGAATTTATGTAACCAGCGGGTTTAAATCAGGGCACACTGGCAGAAAAAATGGAGGTGCCTTGACGTCGAATTAATGAAATTATTCGAGGCCGCCGCGCAGTAACACCAGACACCGCAATTCGGTTATCCAAAGTATTTAAAAGTCCCCGGAGTATTAGCTTAACTTGCAAATGAAACTGGATTTATAGGAAACCATTCACGATGAAAAAAAGCAAAGGAATATGAGAAGTTAGGGGCGGCATAGATAGGCACTGAAGTAGATCAAGTATCTGACTCCTTGATTCAGCAAGATTTTTTGACATAAAAACAGATACTTAGCGCTATAAATGCCACAGTACTTGGAGTAGTATCGAAATAAGCGATATTTAAGAATAAAAATAAGCAGGGATTAATATAACCAGCATTATGAATAATAAATTCAAAGCACAGCAACGCGCAGATCAGATTCAAGCCTTCAATACTGAGATCAAGCGTCTCAAAAATGATGACGTGTTTGAGTTTGATGATGATCAACGTTCGGCTATTTCTCGTTATCATGCCTCTG
>JAGLTQ010000110.1 GCA_023135195.1 Gammaproteobacteria bacterium
CATCGGCAATTGTTTTCTTACGTTCATCTAAAGCCGCAACTAGTGGTGGCCAGATAAACTTCATGCAAAACAGCACGAAGAATATGAACGTAATAGTTTGTCCGATCAGAGTGAGGTTTATATTCATTTATAAAAGCCTTACTTTAATATTTCGTTTCAGTAATTTTATGTTTCTTATACAGCCGCAACTGCAAATAAGATGTACATTGAAATACCAACTGCAATCATAGGTACCGCATCAACAAGACCCATAACGATGAAGAACTGTGTACGTAACATTGGAATTAATTCTGGCTGACGTGCTGCGCCTTCTAAGAAACGACCACCTAAGATGCCGATACCTACTGCAGCACCTAATGCACCTAAACCCATCATTAAAGCGCCTGCGATATATAGCATTGCTGTTGCTTCAGTCATATTATTCTCCTAATAAATACTTAAAATTTAAATTGTTTAAAAATTGTTTAGTGGTCGTTGTGTGCCATATCGAGATACACGATGGTTAACGTCATAAAGATGAACGCTTGTAACGTGATAATCAAAATATGGAAGATCGCCCAACCCAATTGGAGGAATCCACCTAACGCACCCATTACCCAGCCTGTGCTAAACATAATAGCGATCAAGATGAAAATCATTTCACCCGCGTACATGTTACCGAAGAGTCGTAAAGCTAATGAAATAGGCTTCGCAATCAACGATACAAACTCTAATAAGAAGTTCACTGGAATAAATAAAGCTTGAACCACTTTATTTTTTGATTGGAAAGGCATCATTGTTAATTCAGCCGTGAAGCCACCGATACCTTTGATCTTGATGCTATAAAATAGAACCAAGAAGAAAATAGAGAACGCCATGCCAATAGTGGCATTAGGATCAGTTGAAGGCACAACCTTCATAAATACATGGTGTGGATCCATACCAAAGAAAGTAGAGCCTATCCAAGCTGAAAGAGAAGGAATCCAATCAACAGGGACTAAATCCATCGCATTCATTAAGAAGATCCAAACAAATACGGTTAGTGCTAACGGTGCAACCATATCATTCTTCGATGTAAACGAACCACGAACACTAGTATCGATAAATTCGATGATCATTTCGATAAAATTCTGTACACCTGTTGGCACACCAGCAGATGCAAATTTTGCTGCACGAGCAAAGAAATACAAAAAGATAAAACCAGTAATTAAAGACCAGAGCATGGTATCAACGTGGATAGCCATGAAACCCATAGATTTAGCTTCAGCCGCTGTATGAGCAAAGCTCCACTCACCTGTTGTAGGCGATTGACCATAAGTCCAATTGGTTAAATGATGCTTAATATAATCTGCAGAAGAAATTGCTTCACTTGACATGTGATTCTTATACCTAAAAAATTTTGAAAAACTTGTTTATAAACAAAACGTTACTTACGCCTTGTAATACCATAACTGCTACGACTAAACCAAAAAGCAAGTTGGGCAACAATAAAACCAGACAAAACGCCTGCGGGAGCCAATTTTAACCACCCTAAACCCAATGCTAATAAAACAATCACCATAACAAACCGTATTACGATGCCTTTAATTAATTCAACTGAATTTACTGAGTATTCAGAGGGCTTATTATCGACAGTTTGTGTAGCAATCTTTAGCCGCCAACCAAAATAACTAGTGCTGGCTATGATAACGGCACCGCCATACAGCGTTGCCAGAAAAAACTCATGAGTTTTGACCAGGGAAAGTATCACCGCAGTGAGTACAACCAGGCCAACTTGAACCAATAAAATCTTACGTAAAGTGTGGGAAAATGCGTTATTTGTTACCGATTGCACCGTCAAAATCAAGACTCTCCACACTAACAAATGTGCCTAATTTTTGCTCTATAGGCCCAAGGCGCGCAGTATAATCGAGGCTAGATTGGGGGTCAATAATTACTTTAATAACCCAATAAATTAAGAAGGAATAGGGGGATATTGCATTAAAAGCTCTTTTCAGTAACAGCGCATAAATAACAAATTTATTTCGTCATTTCTTTGTGCTCATTACCATAATTTCGATCCGGCGGTTTTTTGCTCGACCCTGCTGGGTATCATTTGATGCAATTGGTTTATTTGAGCCATGCGCTCGCGCCTCAAGCTGGGATTCAGCAACATTATGTGCAGCGATATAATGTAATACTGTTAATGATCGTGCAGCAGATAATTCCCAGTTTGTTTTATATTTTTTAACCAGATCACCTTTGATCGAAATATTGTCGCTATAACCCTCAATAATAATTTTTATATCCTTATGCCTGGAAAGTGCGTTAGATAGTGTTCTTAAAATTGCTTTTCCCCTGGCACTAAGCTTACTTTTTCCTGATGAAAACAGGACGGTAGCTGCCAATGTTATTTTCACACCTTTGCTGTCTTGTTCTAATTGAATTTGTTTTTGCTGGTTTAATGCTTTGAGTAACTTTTTGTATATAGGATTGCTACGCGGCTGATACTTAATCGTAAAAACCAGATCGTTTACCTTCTTGCCGTAAAATGTAATTGTGTTGTTGCGCTTAACCCAGTCACCTTTGCGGTTCGCTTCATAACTAATAATATTAAAATTATTTGGGAACACCCATGCATAAACCAGGTGTGAAAAAACATCTGGTTTATTCCATATACCAAAATGATTGTCCGGTGTTTTAGTTTTGCCATCCCAGTTGGTATAGGTATAAATACCATCATTACTTATATTAAGCTCGGTATTATCTAACTTACCCTGGACTAATGTTGCATAACTGCCAGAAGCAATTTTCATCAAATCATAACTTGAGTGTGTTGCGTTATCCCATTTATGTTCATTAGGATAAAGATATAAAAAATCTTTTAAGTGTTGTTCAGATACTTTATTTTTTTCTTTTTTAAACCAGATATCATATGATTTATGACTTGTTCGAGTCGTATCATAACGAACATAATGCACTCCATCTTCATTAAGAAAAATTATTTTTTCGCTGACGACAGGTGCTGCTATGGCCGTAGATAAAAAACAAAAATAGAATAATATAAATTTTAATTTATTTACATTCAACATCATTTTTCCAAAAAATACATCGTTGAAATTTTTAATAAATAAAGGACTTTGACTTAAATTAATTCCGATATAAATTATTATCGTCTTTGATTTATATCAAAGATATACTACGTTTAGATTTTCAAATTTATTTGATGTGATTCAGGATGCCATCTAACTCATCAATACTATTATAATGGATCAGCATTTTACCTTTACCATTTGCTCCATGCTGAAAGATAACTTTTGCACCTAATTTTTCTGATAAGTCATCTTGTAAACGACGGGTATCCGGATCTAAACCCGTTTTTTCTGCTTTATCACTTTCAGGTTTATTTAAACGACGCACGAGTTGCTCTGTTTCACGAACCGATAAACCTTTCTTTGCGACTTCACGTGCTGCTTGCATTTGTTTTGCAGCTTCCAAACCTAAAATTGCACGCGCATGGCCCATTTCGATTTGACCATCTTCCAACATGTGTCGAACATCAGTTTCTAACGTTAATAAACGTAATAGATTAGATACTGAAACACGCGAACGACCCACTGCATCAGCCGCTTCTTGATGGGTTAAACCAAACTCTTCTACTAAACGAACAAGTGCTTTTGCTTCTTCAATAGGATTAAGTTCCTGACGCTGAATATTTTCAATTAATGCCACCGCCATGGCTTCTTGATCGGTGATATCACGAACAATGGCAGGAATTTCATGTAACTCAGCAAGTTGCGCAGCACGCCAGCGACGTTCACCAGCAACAAGTTCATATTGACCTGGCGTTGCTGATAATGGGCGAACGATAATCGGTTGCACCACACCTTGCGCTTTAATTGAATCTGCTAATTCTTGCAATGCATCCAGATTAAAATTCGTACGCGGCTGATAACGACCGCGCTGAATGACATCTATTGCTAAATGTTGAAATTCTGAGGATAAAGAAACTGGTTGTTCTGTTAAAGCTGCTGGAGCAACATCATCTTTTAAATGGCTGACACCTGAACCTAATAATGCTTCGAGTCCTTTACCTAATCCACGTTTTTTAGCCATTAAAACTTCGCCTTAACCTATTACTATTTATAAACACAAATTTATGCACCTGCTGCACCTGATAATGTGGCATTTTCCTCGTTACGTAATATCTCACCCGCCAATGCTAAATAAGCGAGGGCACCACGTGAAGATTTATCATAACTAATGACTGGAATACCATGACTAGGTGCTTCAGCTAAACGAACATTTCGTGGAATAACCGTACGATATACTTTCTTTGGAAAATGCAACAATAACTGGCCAGACACATCATTAGCCAGATTATTACGCGGGTCATACATAGTGCGAAGTAAACCTTCTATGTGTAACTCTGGATTTACTGTACTGCGAATGCTTTCAACCGTTTCCATTAATGCAGATAAACCTTCTAACGCATAATATTCACATTGCATCGGGATCATCACAGAATTTGCGGCCACTAACGCATTTAATGTCAACATATTCAATGAAGGAGGGCAGTCTATTAATATATAGTCATATTGTTCGCGAACATCTTCTAACGCATTACGCAGTTGGCGTTCACGATTTGGCATGTCCATTAACGCAACTTCAGCCGCTGTTAAATCACTGTTGCCTGGTAAAACATCGTATTGAATGTCTTCATTCGATGCTCTTTTTACCACTAATTCCGCTAAAGTCGTATCGCCTAATAAAAGATCACAAGTCGTAAATTCAGTATCATTCTTATCAATGCCGCTACCCATAGTAGCGTTACCTTGCGGATCGAGATCAATTAACAAAACATTTTTGTTCGTTGCCGCTAATGATGCTGCTAAATTTATGCAAGTTGTCGTTTTACCTACGCCGCCTTTTTGATTTGCAATGGCAATTATCTTGCTCATTCAGACCACTCCCTTATAAATGGTGGTTTATTACTTTAATTAAGTTGTTTTTATTTCCAGTAAATGCCTTTCTTCTTCGAGACCGGGCACCTTTATCACATGACTTTCTTTGATAGCATATTTTTCAGACATTTCATCAATTTCAGCAACAGGATTAGCCCCTTTCATCGCTAAAAATACTCCACCATTGGCCAATAGATGCGATGTTTGCTTCACCATCTCGCCAATTGCAGAATATGCACGGGTCGTAATGGTGTCAAAAAGCTCTGGAAACTGGAAATTTTCTACTCTCGACTGTACCACATCTACGTTAGGTAACTCGAGCTCTGAAACAGCTTGAGTGACAAATCTTGTTTTTTTATTATTGCTATCAAGCAAGGTAAATTGTTTTTCTGGGAAGACAATTGCAAGTGGAATTCCAGGCAAACCGGCTCCAGTTCCAACATCTAAGATATGTTTTCCCCGAATATAAGGACATATAGACAAACTATCGAGTAAATGGCGTGTCACCATTTGTTCAGGTTTTCGCACTGCGGTGAGGTTATATGTTTTATTCCACTTATTTAATAATTCAACGTACTTTATTAATGTGTTTTGCTGCTTGTCATCAAGCGGCTGTGCCAAATTTAATTGGCGCAGCCCCTTTGACAATATTTCATTTAAATCTGACTGACTCACAAAACCTCTTCAATTTTATTTTTGACCGATCGCCACATTAGTTAATTTATTAAGCGCACCGGTCATTTTCTTCACAATGGCAGGGCGATTATCGATGCCATGACGCTTTGCAATATACGTTGGATCATTATAGGTTAACCAAACTTGGCCTTTTTTGTCTTTCCAAGCCAGTGCTTTCATTGGCAAATCAATGCCAGCAGATTGATTACTGGTAAAAAAATGACTACCCATTTTTGGGTTGCCAAAAATTAATAGTTCAGTAGGGCGCAAAGGAATACCGGCTTTCCTGGCACCGGCATGATGGCTCCAACGTGTCACTATCGTAATCCCTTTTTTGCGCAATACATTTTCTAACCGATCTAATGTCACTTTCACGCTGAAAGGGCTCTTTTTATTAACTAAACCTTTATCCGAGGCCATCGACATAGCAGGGATGAATGCAACTAAACTCAATAAAACTAATATATGCTTCATAAACTTCTCCTTTGTTTTTATCATTTATTGTTATTTCCATATGGTATGACTGTAATTATTCTATTTTATTCCCAAAATACACATTTAAATTTAATCTTTTATTGAATTAAGCTTTTTTACGGCTTTTATTAGCTCTCTTGTCATTACTTGAGCGACTTTGTTTCTTTAAAAACACCAAAAGCAATGAAATAGCAGCAGGGGTGACGCCTTGTACGCGAGAAGCCTGACCAATCGTCGTTGGTCTTATTTTTATGAGCTTTTCCTGAACCTCATTGGATAACCCCGAAACCACCGAATAATCAAAACTATCCGGGATTATTTTGTCATTATTGCGCTGTAAACATTCTATTTCATCACGCTGACGCTCAATATAACCTGAATATTTGGCCTGAATCTCAACCTGCTCGGCAACAACAGGATCAACTTCAGGTTGATCTATCGTCGAGATACTCATTAGTAAGTCATAACTAACATCTGGCCGTCTTAATAAATCTTCGAGTCGTGCTTCACGAATTAATGGTTTATTAAAAACTCTTTCTTGTTCTTCAATGGATACTGTTTCTGGCCGCACAAAGACATCATGTAAACGTTGCTGTTCTGCAACGATTGCGTCTCGTTTTGCTTCGAAATGCGCCCATCGTTCATCATTGACTAATCCCAGCTCTCGTCCTTTTTCTGTTAATCGCAGATCCGCATTGTCTTCTCGTAACATCAAGCGATATTCCGCCCGCGAGGTGAACATTCGATAAGGCTCTTGAGTACCCATCGTGATTAAATCGTCAATCAACACACCAATGTAGGCTTCATCTCGACGTGGCGTCCAGGATTCTTTGCCTTGAACTTTTAACGCGGCATTCATTCCTGCTATGAGTCCTTGTGCAGCCGCTTCTTCATATCCGGTTGTACCGTTAATTTGGCCAGCAAAAAATAAGCTTTCTACATATTTTGTTTCCAACGAGGGCTTTAATTCCTGTGGATCAAAATAATCATACTCAATGGCATAACCTGGTCGCATAATAAACGCATTTTCAAAACCCTTAATTGAGCGAACAAGCTCCAATTGAATATCGAAAGGTAGGCTGGTTGAAATACCATTTGGATATATTTCGTTTGTTGTTAGCCCCTCAGGCTCAACAAAGATCTGATGTGCAATTTTATCAGCAAATCGCACCACTTTATCTTCAATTGACGGACAATAGCGTGGACCAACGCCCTCTATCACACCACTGTACATGGGTGATCTATCCAGTCCACCACGAATTATCTCGTGTGTCTTTTCATTGGTATACGTGATGTAACAACTGATTTGATCGGGATGATCTTCTTGCTTGCCTAAAAATGAAAAAACAGGTGTTGGTGTATCACCCGGTTGTTTTTCCAGCACGCTAAAATCTATCGTTTTACCATCCACTCTTGGTGGCGTACCCGTTTTAAGGCGCTGCACGTTAAAGGGCAAAGCACGTAATCGGCGGGATAAGGCATTTGATGGAGGATCACCGGCTCGACCACCTTCAAAATTCGATTGCCCAATATGAATCAAACCACCTAAAAAAGTGCCAACGGTCAAAACAACCGATTTGGCTTTAAATTTCAATCCCATTTGGGTGACGACACCCACAACCTCATCATTCTCAACAATCAAATCATCAACAGCTTGCTGAAAAAGCATTAAATTTTCTGTGTTTTCCAATACTTCACGCACAGCTTGTTTATATAAAACACGATCAGCTTGCGCGCGTGTTGCCCTAACCGCAGGGCCTTTGCTAGCATTTAAAATTCTAAACTGAATACCAGATTTATCGATGGCCTGAGCCATTAATCCACCCAGGGCATCAATTTCTTTTACTAAATGTCCTTTGCCAATACCACCAATTGCCGGATTACAGCTCATTTGACCCAATGTTTCAATATTGTGCGTTAACAATAATGTTGAAACGCCCATGCGCGCCGCAGCTAATGCCGCTTCAGTTCCTGCGTGGCCGCCGCCAACAATAATCACATCAAATTGTTGTTGATAAAACATGGGTTCTTGTACCTGTTGCTGGTTCAAATATTGGGGATGCTATTGTACGGACTGCTTAAAATTTATCCATATATCATTTTCAAACATTCACTTGTAGCATCTGCAAATTGCAAAATTGTGTTAAATATCACACACATAGCTTGTGAACTATTCACTTTCAAGATTAATATTATCTATAAGGTAGAAAATTACTGTGTTAATAAAAATATTACATACATTAAGTCAGCTCAAAACAGACCACTTTTAAAAATAATCAGGTATTACAGTGAGCACCCTCAACAACACAAGTACAACAACTAACACTCAGGATATATTTGATATCCGTCCTGCTGCTGTTAAAAAATGGGTTAAGCAACTTCCACTAGGCAGTACCGGTGAATCAAGCAAACAACTTTATCATGCGTTAAGACAAGTTAACCAACAACAAAATTCACTGGAACATCACTTAGAATTTTTAGAATTAATTTCACCTACACTTACATTACTTTATCCCAGGCTGTCGAAATATTTTACCGGTGTATCATTACCGTTAAACACTAAAACGCAAAATGTTATTCATATTACAACTTCTTTATTAACGGAAATTTTACTGGGTTACCAATCTATTCTTCGCACATTAGTTACCACAAAACCCTTTGGCTGGAAAAAACCTTTTTCCCTTGCATTGCATCACACCTTTATTTTCTCTTCAAAAATTATAAGCACTAAACATCTTACCTATCAAGCAAACTCAAAAGGTATCTGGAATGAAATTTTTTGGTGTTATCAACAAGCCACACACTTAAAATTATTAAATAAATGTTTTCGTAACTGTACTGAAAAACCGGAAAAGACAGCTATCGAATATGAATTTAAAAAACTTTTATTATTGTCACTTCTTTCTGCAAATGATTTAGGTCAAAAAAATATGCAAGAAGTGTATAGCTTAATGCCCTTATGGATAAAAAATTCTGATATTTTAATCAAAGAACCCGATGAAAAAGAAACCTGCTTTACACTAAATTTATTGAGTGATGTTCCGCCATACCTCATTGGTACACGTAATGACAATACTCGACATACTGTTAATCGACACTATCTTTCAACCCATAAATTAAAAACAATATTGTCAAAATATTTAAATGATATTAACGATGATAGTGCTATCAAATTAGGAAAAAATATTTTATCTAAAAAATCTATTCAATCATTATTAAAAACCTGGTCTCGTAATAACTTAAGAACCGAAGTCCGAAAAGAGGGGGTTGGATTTGTTGATATTATTACAGGTATTAGCGCAATTCATTTTGTCTTAAACAAACAAGATCAACCTGCTCATGATGAAGCATCTACCGCTCTACCTGATGAAATTACTGATTTTGAATCTACTCTAACGATTACACCCATCAATCATAGCCCTAACTATGACATGTTAAATCTCAATCACTTTTTAGCTAACTCCGATCAAGATGAGGATGTTTGGGAAAAGGTATATGAAAACAACATTAATGCACCACTTTCTGTCGCAAACTGGACAGAAAGTGGTATCTACAAGGTTTATAATTTTACTAAAAGTATTCATTTAGATTACAACAAAGATGGTTATCGTCTTAGTGTTAATGACAAAAAAGTTGATAGCCTTAAACATAATGAACTGATTGCTGTTCGTGAACATGCATTAGCACCCTGGACATTAGCACAAATTAAATGGTTACATTTTTCTGAAAAGGAAGATGTTCAATTTGGTTTACATATTTTAACGCGCCATGTTTTACCTATTCATATTCGTTATCATACCAATGGTACTTTATGTAAACCGCTACCTTGTTTATTGGGTCTTGATAAAAAAGAGCTCATGTTATTTGTTCCAACATTACCGACTAATCTTAAGGATAAAAAGCTTCAGCTTGAACATCAGAAACAACATTCACATCTTCATTTAAAAAATAAAGTTTTAAGTACCCCGGCATTTGATATTTATGAAGTCTTAGAATCACATCACAATGAAACTTCTACTGCAGAAAAAATTAAAACTACGACAAAAATAACAGACAATATCTGGGAAATTTTTTAAAAATAAAACACATCCATGTGCAAGAAGATTTACACCAACTTTAAGTCATTTATTCCTGATTTTGTTTTATTCATCTTAAAATGCTCCATATCTAATAGATACATTTTTAATCCAATTTCAGCTGATAATTTACTGAAATAAGGTCCTTGTTCATCAAGCTCCCTTACAGAAAAAAACCATTCATTATCAACAGAATAAAACCGACCCGTGCGATAGGGGGATTCACGAGTATCTCCTGAACGCTTATTCACTTTATTTCTATGTACACTCCTCCATTTACTATCCTTTAGATAATAGCGTTAACCTTGTAATTTCTCCTGTCAGATATAACTGAAAACTTTGTAGAATTTATCTTACAAAACTTAATTTAAAAAATATTCCAGCAAGCAGTTGAAAGTTCTCTTTTTGTACTCTATACTCAATTCAACGAGAACAATTAGAGAACAAAATGCCAACACTACTTGAAAAACGCATCTTAAACTTTATACACGCTTTCATCGTCAAACATGGTCACAGTCCGACCTTGGTTGAAATAGGTAAAGCAATGGAAATAAGTTCGAAAGGGACTATTCACCGATATGTACAAAGTTTGCGAAACAAAGGAATGTTGGCAGCACCCGAGCGTGGCTGGCGTGGAATTCGTCTTGCTGATAATGCATTGAGTAACTCCACTACCCTCCCATTGGTAGGACGAATTGCCGCTGGCCAACCTATTGAAGCTATACATGATCATGAAGAAATTAATTTAAGTGAAATGTTTGTCGGTAAAGATCGTTATGCCTTGCAAATAAAAGGCGACTCGATGATTGATATCGGCATTCTTGATGGCGATATTGTTGTGATTCAACCACAAAATACTGCTCAATTTGGTGATGTTGTGGTTGCTTTAATTGACGATCAAGAAGCAACATTAAAGCGATTTAAAAAACTAAAAGATGGAAGAATTGAATTAAGCCCGGAAAATCAGGATTTTGAGCCAATGATTTATGATGCTTCAAGAGTAAAAATTCAGGGCTTACTTGTAGGGCAGTTACGGAGTTATTAAATTGACTACAAAGGACGCGGAGTTTACAAATAAGTAATTATAACAATAAATTTAATTCTTACTTTGTGAGCCTCGCGTCCTTTGTAGTTATAAATATTATATATCTAAACAGTTTTTACACATCAAGATTTGCAGTATTAAGTGCGTTTCTTTCAATAAAATCTCTTCGTGGTTCAACCTGATCACCCATTAAGGTAGTGAAGATTTCATCTGCTGCAATCGCATCTTCAATTTGAACCTGTAATAAGCGTCTATTTTCAGAGTCTAAAGTGGTTTCCCATAATTGCTCAGGATTCATTTCACCCAAACCTTTATAGCGCTGGATATGTTGGCCACGTTTAGCTTCATCCATTAACCATTCCATAACTTGTTTAAAGGATGAAACTTCTTGTTTGCGATCGCCACGTTGAATATATGCACTATCACTTAATAATTCTTGCAATTCTTCTGATAGAGTTTTTATCGCTAAATATTCACCAGACTCAAAGAAATCACGATCAATCACTTTATCAGTCGTTATGCCATGACGAAGAATACTTATTTTAGCGCACCAATGGCTTTCTTCACCGTCAATATTATCAAGACTAATTTTATAACTTAGATTTGATTCATCTGTTGCGAGACGGTTATCTAATTCTTGAAACCAGATCTGTGCTTTTTCTTTATCCATACTGCTGTCTATTGCAGTCATGGTAATCATTTTTTCTAAAACAGCCGCAGGATAACGTTGTGATAAACGTTTAATACTTTCCATCACGACAATATATTGATTAGCTAAAGATTCTAATGCTTGCCCTCTTAATGCAGGAGCAGTTGAATCAACAAATAATTCTGTATTATCAAGCGCAACTTGTAATAAATAATTCGCAAGCTCAATATCATCTTTAACATAACGCTCCTGTTTCCCCTTTTTAACCTTATACAATGGGGGTTGAGCAATATAGATATATCCATTCTCAACGAGTTCAGGCATTTGACGGTAGAAGAAGGTCAATAATAATGTCCGAATGTGAGAACCATCCACATCCGCATCCGTCATAATAATAATTCGATGATAACGAAGCTTCTCAATATTGAATTCATCTTTACCAATACCGCAGCCCAGTGCTGTAATCAGTGTTCCAATTTCAACCGAAGATAACATTTTATCAAAACGCGCTTTTTCAACATTAAGAATTTTACCTTTTAGCGGCAAAATAGCCTGTGTTTTACGGTTACGGCCTTGTTTTGCAGAACCGCCTGCAGAATCCCCTTCCACCAGGAATAATTCAGATAAAGCAGGATCTTTTTCCTGACAATCTGCTAATTTTCCAGGTAAACCGGCAATATCAAGCGCACCCTTACGGCGTGTCATTTCTCTTGCCTTACGTGCTGCTTCTCGTGCACGCGCGGCATCGACGACTTTTGAAGCAATGGCTTTACCATCTGCAGGGTTTTCTAATAAAAACTCCTGGAATTTCTCGCCCACAACCGATTCAACAATACTTTTTATTTCTGAAGAAACCAGTTTATCTTTAGTTTGTGAAGAAAACTTAGGATCAGGCACTTTTACCGATAAAACACAGGTCAAACCTTCACGCGCATCATCGCCGGAAGTACTAACTTTTGCTTTTTTCGCATTTCCCAGACTATCGATAAAATTATTCATAGAACGAGTCAATGCGCCACGTAAACCGGCTAAATGTGTTCCACCATCACGCTGAGGAATATTATTGGTAAAACAAAAAATATTTTCTTGATAGGAGTCATTCCACTGTAAGGCAGCTTCAACAACCACATCATCTTTTTCCACATTAAAATAAAAAACAGACGGATGCAGAGGTGTTTTATTACGGTTTAAGTGTTCTACAAAAGCTTTAATGCCGCCTTCATACATGAATTTATCAGATTTACCGTCTCTTTCATCTAAAAGGGTAATACACACGCCAGAATTTAAAAAGGAAAGTTCACGAACACGTTTAGCTAAAATATCGTAATGGTATTCGGTAAGAGCAAAAATTTCTGTGCTTGGTTTAAAACGAATCTCTGTACCCGTATTTTCAGTATCACCAACCACCTTTAAATCATTTTGTGGGTCGCCAAGCGAATAATCCTGTTGATGAATTTTCCCATCACGGCGAATGGTTAATTTTAATGATTCTGAAAGGGCGTTTACTACTGAAACACCTACACCGTGTAAACCTCCCGATACTTTATAGGAATTATCATCAAATTTACCGCCTGCATGCAATACGGTAAGAATTACTTCTGCAGCAGAACGACCTTCTTCTTCGTGAAAATCAACCGGAATTCCACGACCATTATCTTTTACAGAAACAGAACCATCCGTGTGAATAATAATATTTATTTCATCACAATGACCTGCTAACGCTTCATCTATTGAATTATCAACAACTTCAAATACCATATGATGAAGGCCGGTACCATCATCAGTATCACCTATATACATACCAGGTCGTTTTCGTACTGCATCAAGGCCTTTAAGGACTTTAATACTTGTAGAATCGTATGAATTTTTATCACTCACGGCTGAAGCTCCTAATTTCGGGCGATTATTGTACCACTTCTTTTAATACGCCGTGTTCCACGTGGAACATTTTAGATTCAATTTCAGGTGGTAGAACAAAAGAGTTTTGCTCCGTTGCAGTAACAAATAACTGTGCTTCTGTATCTACCAATAGCTCAATAAGGTTCTGGCGATGCTGTATATCAAGTTCCGCTGCGAGATCATCAACAAGGAGTATTGATTGCTGGTTTGTCTCTTTTTTCAAATGCGTTATTTGAGCTAAACGCATTGCACACACAAGAAGCTTTTGTTGGCCGCGAGAAAAAGAATTTTGAACAAGAATATTATTATGTGATATTTCTAAATCAGCTCGATGTGGACCAAAAGAGGTAAATCCTTTAAAAGTATCTTTATCAAATGCACTATTAAGTGTTTCTGTAAAACTATGATCAGGATTCCAACCACGCTGATAACGAATTTCAACAGATAACCCCATTAACTTTTCTACATATTGATTGAAAATAGGTAAAAAACCTAAAAGATAATTTTCTCGTGAATGTGTGATCCTTTTAGCAAATTGAATTAGCTGTTCATCCCACAGGGTAATGGCTTTTTTAATTTGTTTTTTTCTTAGCGCAGCATTACGTTGTTTTAGAACACGATAATATTGTTGCCAAGCTTGAAGAAAACCATGTTCCACGTGGAACACACCCCAGTCAATAAACTGTCGTCTATATTTAGGACCTTGTTCTAACAGTTTATGTACATCTGGATTAATAATTTGTACTGGGAGAAGAGCGCTAAGTATTGAAACCTGTTTTACATCTGAGCCATTGATTCTTATACGAGATTTTTTTATAGATCTTTCTAAGCCAATCGCTGTGGATTCAAAATTATTGTTCTCAAGACGTGCAAATACTTGTAAAGAAGAATGATCGAAAGAAATAACATGTTTTATATGCGTTGTTCGAAATGAGCGAGCAATAGATAATAAATATATTGCTTCTAATACACTGGTTTTACCACTCGCGTTATCACCATAAATGTAATTACATCTCTGGCATGGTTTTATCTGAACGTCACGAAGATTTCTAACTTGACGAATATCAAGTTGAGTTAAATGCATAGAATTACGTCATTATAGACGCATTGGCATAACAACATATTTACTATCAACATCATCTGAACCAAATAATAAACAGCTGTGATTAGAATCTGTTAGCTGCATAACAACTTCATCAGATTTAATAGTACTTAATGCATCAAGTAAATAGGCAACATTAAAGCCTATTTCAAACTCGTCACCAGAATAAGAAACTTCGATTATTTCTTCAGCTTCATCTTGTTCAGGATTATGAACCGTCGCTTTTAATTGATTTTCGCTTAATTCAAGACGCATGCCGCGATATTTTTCATTTGATAAAACAGAAGTACGGTGAAAAGCCTGATATAAATTATCACGTGCACTTTTAATTTCATTATCACATTTTTGCGGGATAACTTGTTGGTAATCAGGGAATTTTCCATCGATTAATTTAGAAGTGAATATAACGTCCGCAAAGTTAATTCGAATGTGGTTTTCACTTAAAGAAATTTTAATTTCTTCATCTGACTCTTCTAATAAACGAGAAATTTCATTGATGGCTTTTCGAGGAATAATAACTTGCCTGGTATCACCTGGATTTAAAGAAACTTGTGCCTGACAAAAAGCCAGTCGATGACCGTCAGTTGCAACAGAAATAAGCTGATTTTCAGATAACTCAAACATTAATCCATTTAAATAATAACGAACATCTTGTTGTGCCATACAAAACTGAGTTTGATCGATTAGTTTTTTTAAGATTTTTTGAGAAATATTAAATTCGAATGGTGATATCAACGCATCAATACTTGGAAATTCTGAAGCAGACAATGTTGATAAAGTAAAACGACTTCTTCCTGATTTTAAAACAGCACGTTCTTGATCAATATGTATTTCAATATTTGAATTTTCTGGTAGTGCTTTACATATATCTAAAAGCTTACGAGCAGGTAAAGTCGTTTCACCCTCTTCGTTATTTTTAATATTGCATTTATTAATGATTTCTACTTCTAAATCAGTACCCGTTAAAGATAATGTATTGTCTTTGACAGATATTAAAACGTTAGAAAGTATAGGAAGTGTTTGTCTACGCTCAATAACACTATTAACCATTTGTAAAGGGTTTAGTATTGCATCTCGTGAAATACTGATTTTCATATGAATCCTTATATATTATTAATATATATATTAAATTATTATTACTATTATTAGTAAAGGCAAAATCTGTGCACAACACCTTTTTTTCTTTAGTTATCAACAGGTTATATTAATGATAACACTGTGTATTAAAGCAATATAAGCACTTAGTATGTTGTGGATAACATGTTAAGAAGTGCTTCTTTTATTTTTTCTAAAAGTTATCCACAGGATATACCCATCATGTTGTTAGTGTTCTTAACAGGTTAGTAAAATCTTCTTTTATCATTAATTCTTCTTCTTTTAATTCCGCTATTTTACGGCAAGCATGAATTACAGTTGTATGGTCACGCCCTCCAAAGGCATCTCCAATCTCTGGCAAACTATGGTTTGTTAATTCTTTACATAGTGACATGGCCATTTGTCTTGGTCGTGCAATGGAACGGCTTCGTTTTTTTGATAATAAATCAGCTATACGAATTTTGTAATACTCAGCAACCATTTTTTGAATATTATCTATAGTAACTAATTTTGCTTGTAACGCTAATAAATCTCGTAAAGCCTCTTTTGCAAAATCTAAAGTTATTGGTTTACCGGTAAAAGAAGAGTTTGCGATAACACGCCTTAATGCACCTTCAAGTTCGCGAATATTTGAAGGCAGGCGTTTAGCAATAAAAAAGGCCACCTCATGAGGTAGCTCTATACCAGAGAGAGAAGCTTTACTTAAGAGTATAGCAACACGTGTTTCTAATTCCGGAGGTTCAATAGCGACCGGTAAGCCCCAGCCAAATCGTGATTTTAATCGATCTTCCAATCCATCAACTTCTTTTGGGTAACGATCGCAGGTCATAATTATTTGTTTTTGACCTTCTAATAAAGCATTAAAAGTGTGAAAAAATTCTTCTTGAGAACGCTCTTTTTTAGCAAAGAATTGAATGTCATCGATTAGCAATGCATCAACAGTTCGATAATAGGCTTTAAATTCATTTATCCGGTTATGTTGTAATGCTTTTACCATATCAGCAACAAATCGTTCTGAATGCAGATAAACCACGTTTGCATCAGGATTGTGTTTTATCAAATCGTTGCCAATTGCATGCATTAAGTGCGTTTTACCTAAACCAACACCACCATAAATGAGCATAGGGTTATAGCTTTCACCTGGATTAATAGAAACTTGCATAGCTGCCGCTCGAGCAAGTTGGTTTGAGTTACCTTGAACAAAATTATCAAATGTAAAGTTTGGGTTTAGTGTAGAGCTTCGTTTTGGTTTTACTGGCCTTGCAATACTTGAATTAAAATCCGGTCGTGAGGATTCACCTGCATTTTCAGTATCAGTAATTTTTTCACTGCCTATTTCAATAGAGACTAATGGTGGATTGTCAGCAAGAGAATCTAAGATAGTCTGAATTTGAGTTAAGAAGTGCTCACAAACCCAATCACGAACAAATTGGTTTGGTGCAAGTAATTGAATATCATTATTTCTAAAAACAACTTGTAGGGGGCGAATCCAGGTGCTGAATTGTTGCGCACTTAGATTGTTTTCAAGTTGTGAGAAACATTGATCCCAAATGGGTTGGGACACAGCTTACCCCTAAAATATAATTGAAATATGATGGTTAAATTTGTGGGGAGAGTTTACCAGTAACAGGAAAAGTTATCCACAGGCTGGATTAAGAAATATGAGAAGAAAAGGTATGATCTCATTAGAGCAAGAAAATCTAACCAAATTAAACATTTAAGTCATGTACAAATATAGATTTTAGTTGACAGCGAAGCCATTGGGCAGTATTGTTCGCGCCTATTTTTTGAACAGTTATCAGGTCTTTTTTGGCTTGAAATTGAATATATTTAACGGTTATCGCTATGAAAAGAACATTTCAACCAAGTAATTTAAAACGCGCTCGTACACACGGTTTTCGTGCTCGCATGAGTACAACAGGTGGCCGTAAGGTTATCAATGCTCGTCGTGCTAAAGGCCGTAAACGCCTCGCTCCATAATCTGGTTTTCTTTCTCCAATGTTAACTCGGTTAACCGGGCGTTTTGCTCGGCAGCAACGGTTAACCCAAGCGTCTGAGTTTAAAAGTGTATTTGCGAATCCTTGTGTGAAACAGGGTGATGCGAGTATGTTGTTGTTGGGGATTAAAAATGACAAAGATACTGCGCGTCTCGGTCTCGCAGTTGCAAAAAAGCAGTTGAAGCGTGCAGTTTCACGAAATCGCTTTAAACGTCTTACCCGAGAAAGCTTTCGTCATCATCTTGATATTATAAAAAACCTCGATATTGTTGTAATTGCACGCGCTGGTGCAGAACGTAAAACAAACCGTGAATTACTCGATTTGTTATCTAAAAACTGGCATATCTTAAGTAAAAAATGCGAAAAATAATCTCAGGTATAATTGGCTTATATCGCTATTTAATTAGCCCCATTTTAGGTCCAAGCTGTCGTTATATACCAACTTGCTCAGAATATTCGCAAGAAGCTGTTATGCGGTTTGGCGTAATAAAAGGTGGCTGGCTTGCAATTAAACGCATCTTAAGCTGTCACCCATGGGGTAACTCCGGTTATGATCCGGTACCGGAAAAACATGAGTGTTCACATAAAGAACATCATAAAGAATAAATACATTACTTTTAATTTAAGAACCTAACGATAAAAAGAAGTTTTAATTATGGAACAACAACGTTTATTTTTAACCATCGGTTTATTTTTTCTTTTATATCTAGCCTATGATGCGTGGCAATTAGAATTTGGGCCCAAACAACCTATAGTTATTACACAAACTACAAATGGTGTCGGTCAGGCACAATCTGGAAATGTTCCATTAGGTGCAGATAACACATCATCTGCCGCAATCCCTCAATCAATAAGTTCAAATACATCAGTGCCATCTGCAATAAGTGCTCCGGTGGCAAAAACAATACAACAAGCAGAGCGCATTAATGTTGAAACAGATGTGTTGCAATTAGAAATAGATTCTCGTGGTGGAGATGTTCGTATTGTTGATTTAGTTCAATATCCAGAAACCAGTAAAGACGATACAAAAGCATTTCGTTTAATGAGTGATGCCAGTAAGAATTTGTTTATCGCACAATCTGGTTTTGCCGGTAAACGAGAACTAAATAATGGAACCATTACTAAAGCGCCGAACCACAATAGTATATATAAAGTTGAAAAAACGTCTTATAAACTTGCAGATGGTCAGGATGTTTTAAGAGTGAACTTATTCTGGAACAGTCCAGAAAATGTTTTATTTATAAAAACATATGAATTCAAAAGAAACAGCTATGAAATTAGTGTTTCACATAAAATAGAAAACCACAGTAATAGAATGTGGCGCGGTAATTTGTATCAACAGTTACAACGTAAAGATTATGAAGATGAAAATCAGTCTTCATTCATTTATACCTATACTGGTGGTGTTATATACAGTCCTGAAGAAAAATATGAAAAAATTAATTTTTCTGATATGGAAGATGAAGATTTAAAGCGTGATATCAAGAGTGGTTGGGCAGCCGTTATTCAACATTATTTTCTAGCTGCCTGGGTTCCTCCTGTAGATAGCCAGCAAAGTTATTTTACTCGTGATTTAAATGAGTCTCGATATGCTATTGGTATGAAAGCAAGTAACGAAGTTCAAGTTGCTGGTGGGTCAAGTCAGGTACTTACTAATACATTATATGTGGGGCCAAAGATTCAACAAGAGCTGGAAATAATTGCACCCGGTTTAGAATTAACGGTTGATTACGGTGTGCTTACTTTTATTGCAAAACCTATTTTCTGGTTATTAACGAAAATTCATAATTTTGTCAGTAACTGGGGTTGGTCAATTATTTTATTAACCATGCTGATTAAGTTGGTGTTTTATAAACTTTCAGAAGCAAGTTATAAATCAATGGCAAACATGCGTAAGGTTCAACCGCGTTTAGCTGCAATGAAAGAACGTTTTGGTGATGATCGTCAAAAGATGAATCAAGCCATGATGAAAATGTACAAAGAAGAAAAAATTAATCCGCTCGGTGGTTGTTTGCCAATTCTTGTACAAATTCCCGTGTTCATTTCACTCTACTGGGTATTACTGGAAAGTGTTGAATTACGTCAGGCAGACTGGATTTTCTGGTTTACTGATTTATCGGCGAAAGATCCGTATTTTGTTTTACCTTTATTAATGGGTATTACAATGTTCATTCAGCAAAAACTGAATCCTGCGCCGTTGGATCCAATGCAAGCAAAAATCATGTCGGCATTACCAATTGTATTTACAGTATTTTTTGCCTTCTTCCCATCAGGTTTGGTTTTATACTGGGTTGTAAATAATACATTATCGATTGCACAGCAATGGTATATCACGCGGATTGTTATAAAAGCTTAAAAATATTTACCGCGAAGACGCAGAGAACGCAAAGAAAACCTAAATTTAAAATTCCTATGTTTTGGTTTTTAAAACTTAGCGCTCTCTGCGTCTCCGCGGTGAAAAAATATTTAATTGGAATTCGTAATGGATCAAACTACCGATACGATTGCAGCAATTGCCACACCTCCCGGACGGGGAGGTGTCGGTATAATCCGAATCTCAGGTCCTTTGGCTAAATCGATAGCTGAAAAAATATTAGGCAAAATACCCAAACCCCGTTTTGCTGATTACCTTCCTTTTTTAGATCAAAATAATGATGTCATTGATTCTGGCCTGGCACTCTATTTTGTCGCGCCTAATTCCTTTACCGGGGAAGATATTCTCGAATTGCAGGGCCACGGTGGTCCGGTTGTCATGGATTTGCTGTTACAGCGTGTGATTAGTTTAGGCGCACGAATTGCTCAACCTGGTGAATTTTCTGAACGTGCTTTTCTGAATGATAAAGTGGATTTGGCCCAGGCCGAAGCAATTGCCGATTTAATCGAAGCAGGTTCAGAACAAGCAGCAAAATCAGCTGTTAAATCACTACAAGGTGAGTTTTCTCGGTGGGTAGGTGAAAGTGTGGAAGCACTTACTCACTTAAGAATGTATGTGGAAGCGTCTATTGATTTTCCAGAAGAAGAAATTGATTTTTTGTCCGATGGCCATGTAACGACAAGTTTAGAAAATATCCTCACTGAAATGGATAAAATTTTTGCTTCTGCTCAACAAGGTGTTTTGTTGCGTGATGGTATGCGCGTGGTTCTTATTGGCCAGCCCAATACGGGGAAATCGAGTTTATTAAATGCATTAGCAGGCCGAGATTCTGCGATTGTGACCCATATTGCGGGTACAACACGAGACGTGCTCCGCGAAGAAATTAATATTGATGGCATGCCATTACATGTAATTGATACGGCGGGGTTACGTGAAAGTGATGATGTCGTCGAACAAGAAGGTATAAAGCGTACCTGGATTGAAATTGAACAAGCTGATCGAGCCCTTTTGCTGGTTGATGATAAAACAGGCATTACCGAAGAAGATGAGAAAATTCATCAAAAGTTGCCGGCGTCGTTGGAAGTGACCATAGTCCATAATAAAATCGATTTAACCAACAAGTCAGCATCAATAAATGAAAATGAAATTGCCCTTTCTGCAAAATCTGGTGAAGGTGTAGAGTTATTACGTGAGCACCTGAAAAAAATAATGGGGTACACTGGTTTAACCGAAGGGGTTTTCCTTGCTCGACGCCGCCACCTTGATGCCTTAATTCGCGCTAAAGAATTTGTTATCAATGGCCAAACTCAGTTACGAGAATCCAAAGCAGGTGAATTACTGGCTGAAGATCTTCGGCAAGCTCAGCAGGCTCTGGGTGAAATTACCGGTTTTGTAAGCAGTGATGAATTATTAGGTAAAATCTTTTCAAGTTTTTGTATTGGAAAGTGATTTAAGCTAAATAACCTTAAAGATAGTTTAGATATATCTGATAGTCTTAAAACATATTAAAAATAATAACTGGAGTAATGGAATGAAAGAATTTACACGTCGAGATTTATTAAAAGGGGCGGTTGTTGCAACTGCAGCAATGGCGACCGGAGCAAGTAGCTCGACATTTGGTGCGAGTCATGAGCATATGCATCATGGAAATCCAAATAGTGGTTTGGTTGATACAGCATTAGATTGTATTAAAACAGGACAGGCTTGTTTAGATCATTGTATTGATTTGTTTAAAATGGGTGATACATCGGTTGCAGATTGTGCAGATAAAGTCACTGAAATGTTAGCCATGTGTAATGCGTTATCACAAATGGCATCTTATCAGTCAAAACATTTAGCCGCAGTGGCAAAAGTATGTGCTGCAGTATGTAAGGATTGTAAAAAAGCCTGTGATAAACATGCAGATAAGCATGAGGCTTGTAAAGCATGTGCAGAGTCTTGCGAAAAATGTATTAAGGCTTGTGAAAAGATAGCAGCATAGTAAGTTTATTTATAAAACCCAATCAGGCTTAGTTATAGTTTGATTGGGTTTTTTTATTACTAAAATTCTTTAATGTTCTTTTTAAATAGCACTAATTGTTTTTCATCATATTGTTGGTAACGTAACTGTTGATATAAAAGAGTAATTTGTTCAATGGCTAATTTTTGTTCGGGTAGTTTAACAATGGCTCGATAACAAAAATCATCAGCGCCTTCTGATAAAAATTTTGTTAACCCTCTTTTTTTCATTTTCTTAAGAAATTTAAAATATGTATTTTGAATGATGTTTTTTTGCTTAGCCTGATTAGAAAAAATAATAAAGGCAAGTAAAGCCGTCAATACACCTAATATACTGAATAGAAGTTGTGATAAACCTTGCCATGTAATTTCAGGTATACCAATCGCTGAAAATAAAGATTTTTGTCGTTTATTATCATAACCCAATACCCATTGATTCCAGCGGTTATTTACTGCATCCCAGGCAAATCGCATTTGTTTTATTTGTTTTGATAACCAGGATGATTTAAACAAATGAGAGGGGTTTTTAAGGTTAGAATTTAAACGTAAGGCATCATCTGTATTTTCTATATTACCCGGTGGAATAGCGGCTGTTGGGTCAACACGTACCCAGCCTATATTTTCTATATAAACTTCAGACCAGGCATGTGCATCTGATTGACGTAATGTCATGTAATTATCTATCGGGTTTATTTCACCACCTTGATAACCAGTAACAACACGAGCAGGTATTCCCGCTATACGCATTAAGACTGTAAAGCTGGATGCGTAATGTTCACAATAACCGCGTTTAGTATCAAATAAAAATTCATCAATCGGATTATTGTAAAGAAGGGGTGGTTGACGAGTATAATAAAAATCCTGGCTAGCAAAATAATTTAGAACATTGTTGATGGTTTGTTGCGGCTTACTGACATCATTCAACTCTTGCATAAGTAAACGACTTTTAACTAAGCTGGCACCTTGTGCGTCAGGTAACTTAAGGTAACGAGTAAAAGATACTTTTGGATTATTGGGTAACTGATATTTTGTATAAGAAGAGATTTCATAGCGTTTTAGTTTTTGCACAGGCAAAATCGAGAGTACTTGCATATCAGCAGATAATTGAGAATCTGCAGGCAATGTTGATGGGATATCTAAGGCAAACATCCAAAAATCATTATGTGGCTGTAGAGTAATTGAATATAGAGTTTTATCACCTAAGCCAGTAAATTTAAATTGGCTTAAAGCAATACGTTCCTTTTCGGGTGCAGTCCAATTATAACCATCAAAATTCCACATTACAGGGCCACGCCAATAAAGTGTATTAGGTAATGGAATGGCAGAATTAAATTTCACACGAAAAGCAACGGAAGTATTGTTACTTAACTGGCTTATACGACCAGGCGACATTTTATCGGATAATCCAGTGGTGGCTGAAAAGGCATCTTCTGGCAAACCCCATAAAGGGCCATTAACACGTGGAAAAAGAATAAAAAGAACAATGGCAAAAGGAACTGCTTGTGAGAGCATTTTAAAAGCTAGTTTAAAATGTTGTTTTTCATTAGAACGAATTAAATTAAGCGGAATGGGTGTGATTTTATTAAGAGTTTTATAATCATGTTGATAACTAATTAGGGCAGTAAATAAAAATATTAAAGCCAGCAACATGGTAAATGCGACAGGTATAGATTGGTTAAATAAGAAATTGATGACAATAGAAAATAGTGCAAGATTAATAATAATAGAAACATCACGAAACGATTTAATTTCAAAAAGCTTTAAACACAATAAACCGAGCAGCATGGCTGAACCAGCATTTCGCCCAATAAGTGTGTGGTAACTAAAAACAATGCCGGTTAGAAGCATAATAGTAAGTAAAAAAAGAACGATTTTATTGGGTATTTTACAAAGTTGTAATTCATGACAGGCGCGCCATAAGATTAGTGCTGTTGTAACAATGCTCAACCACAAAGGAAGATGTAAAAAATGAGGTAAGAGAACAAGAAATAATCCGAGCAATAAAATTAGTGCAGCCGGCTGTACATTATGATTTTGTAATTTATTAAGTAAAATCATTTATTCCATACCATATAAAGCAAGTTTCTTTAAACAAGCATCTAAATGATGTTTACTCGTATTCGGCTGAATGATTGAATTGGGTAAACGCAATCCGTAACTTAAATTGGCATCATCAGCAAGTAACACCCAGCGAGTCAGTTGTGAGAGTTTTGCTTCAGTTCCTGTAACGGTTGTGTCTGACCAATTAAGCCAAAGTTCATCGGATGTAGTTGAAGAGAATTCTTTGGTTTGTAAAGTATGGTGACGGGCAAAACTTTTCCAGTGAATATGTTGTAATGGATCGCCTTCAGCATAGGAGCGTAAACCTTTAAAATCATCTGTTCCTATTTCAAGTTGTTTTTTCCCTTCAGATAAACCGGTGCCTTTAATAGGTAAAATTGTGTTTGCAGAAGGCTTTGGATAAACCAATTGGCTTTGATCAAATTCAGTAATGGCCCAGGTACGAAATAAGCCAAAGGGAAAACGACTTTCGATATAAAAACGGGGTAAGGGAATAAGACCTCGTTGATCAAAGGTATGCTTAATAGTTAAGTTCGATAGACTATTTTCATGTAAATCAGCTGTTGTTGTTAACTGTTGGGGGGTGAAAGTCAGGATTGAAAAACGTGCCTGATGATTTAAGTTATTTACCTGAACAATAAAGTTGGCGTCTTGCTCGGCAAATACAGGTTTACAGATAGCGGGCCCAATACTGAGCTTTAATAAATTATTGTAAGTATGGAATATAGTAACAACAGCAAGGCTGGCAAGTAAAAAAGTTAAAAAATATCCCAGGCTATTACTGTAGTTAATGGAGCCAAGTAGCATGATGAAAAGTAAAAGTGCAAAAATTAAACCATGTTTAGTCGGTAATATATATACGCGACGTTGTGTTAATAAATAAGGCGCTTGTTGCTTACCATCACCAACAAAAAAACGTTGTAAATTAAACCGGGTTTTAAAAGCAGAGAACATAAATCAGGGGATTGCAACATCTTGTAATAAAGCATCAATGGCCTGAGGAGCATCAGGATCAACAGGATGCAAACGGTGTCGAACCACGCTAGGCAAAACAGCTTGCACGTCTTCGGGAATAACATAATCGCGATCATTTAACATTGCCCATGCTTTACTCACATGCAGTAACGCTAAACCGGCACGAGGGGATAAACCATATTCATAAAGACCAGATTCACGTGAGTAACTGATTAAGGCCTGTACATAATCAAGCAAAGCACCGGATGTAGTGATGTGTTGTACTTGAGCTTGCATGTCACTTAATTCATTTTCATTTAAACAGGGAGCTAAATTATTTAACGCGTCACGGCGATCATTGGCGATAAGTAATTGTCGTTCGGCCTTGGCATCAGGATAGCCCAATGAAATAGACATTAAAAAACGATCGAGCTGGGACTCCGGTAAAGGAAAGGTTCCAATTTGTTCTGATGGATTCTGTGTCGCAATAACAAAAAAGGGTTTAGGAAGTGTTCGAGTTTTACCATCCAGAGTCACTTGTTGTTCTTCCATGGCTTCGAGTAAGGCGCTTTGTGTTTTTGGCGTGGCGCGGTTAATTTCATCGGCTAATAGAACGTTATTGAAAATAGGGCCAGGGTGAAAAGTAAATTGATTTTCATTTTGCTCGTAAATGGAAATACCCAGCACATCGGCTGGTAACATGTCGCTGGTAAATTGAATGCGGCTAAACTGTAATCCAAGTAATTGTGCGAAGGTGTGAGCCAGCGTAGTTTTTCCAACACCGGGTAAATCTTCAATTAACAGGTGGCCTTTTGCGAGAATGCAGGTCAGCGCCAGGCGTAATTTATGTTCTTTTCCTAAAATGATGGTATTGGCAGAATTAAAGATTTCTTTTAACTGGCTGCAGTGGCTTTTTATATTCATAGGCTCTTCTGGTTATTTACGATATTTAGTGTAGATTGGGAAGTTAAGACCCGTAATTACATAAATTGTTCGAATTGATATGCTAAGACTTAAATTTATATTCCTTATATTCAGTGCCTTTACCGTATCAGCCTGCTCGTCTTTTGGCTATTACATGGATCTCATGGCGGGCCATTCTGAGCTAATGGAACAAAGAAAACCGATAAAAGAATTGCTGGCAGAAAAAGAAACAAGGCCTAAATTACGACAATTACTGAAAACAAGCCAGGAAATACGTGATTTTGCCTCTATTGAGCTCGGTCTTCCAGAAAATGACAGTTATCGAATGTATGCTGATTTAAAGCGCCGCTATGCCGTATGGAATGTGATCGCTACGAAAGAGTTTTCTATTCAGCCTAGAAAATGGTGCTTTTTGTTTGTTGGTTGTTTGAGCTATCGAGGCTATTTTTCGAAAGAAGTGGCGACAGAATACGCTAATGAGCTGAAGAGCGAGGGTTATGACGTATATGTTGCCGGAGCAAATGCCTATTCAACGTTAGGCTGGTTTGATGATCCACTATTGAACACGATGATGTATAAATCTGAAGCCAGTCGAGCAGGCATTATTTTTCATGAATTAGCGCATCAAGTTGTCTATATCGATGATGATTCTGCATTTAATGAAGCGTTTGCCACAGCAGTTGAACAAGAAGGTATACGCCGCTGGTTAGTAAAGAATGGAGATGATGCTAGATATAATGAATATTTGCTTAATAAAAAGCGGGATACACAACTTAATCAGCTGCTTCAGGATACAAGAGATAGATTAAAGAAATTGTATCAATCTGTTGCGAGAGATGAAATTAAAAGACAAACGAAAAAACAAATATTCATTTTAATGAAGAAAAAATATATTCAACTGAAAAAATCATGGGGCGGCTATAAAGCGTTTGATAAATGGATGAGTCAGGATTTTAATAATTCGCATTTGTTACTTATAGCAACATATCATGATTTAGTGCCAATGTTTAAAGCTATGTTAAGAAAAGAAAATTATAATTTGAAAAAATTCTATGTTGCGGTTGAAAAATTAGGCGCAAAGAATAAAGAAGAACGTAAAAGTGAATTAAAACAAATAGCAAAAGTTAAGTTATGAGAAATAAAATAGCTGTTTTTGTACTTCTATTATTTTTTCGCTATCAGTAAAAGCTGAAGAACTTCGTATTGCGGTTGCATCAAATTTTTATTCGACATTAAGTCTAATTAAGAATCAGTTTGAAGATGTTTATGATGATAAATTAATTATTATCAAAGGTTCAACAGGTAAGTTATATGCACAAATAAAGCATGGTGCGCCTTATGATGTTTATATGGCTGCGGATATAAAAAGGCCATATCTACTAGAGCAACAACAGTTAGTTTTAAAAAATAGTCGTTATATGTATGCAAGTGGTTAACTGGCGTAGTGGTCTAAAAAATATAAAGGTGATGTTTTAAAGCAATTAAAAAAAGGTGCATTTAATAAGCTGGCAATCACCAACCCTAAAACAGCACCATATGGTTTTGCTGCTAAGGAAGTTTTATCTAAAATGGAATTAGAAAATAAAGTAAAATCAAAAATGGTTTATGGAGAAAATATTGCACAAACATTCCAGTTTATTCAATCGGGCAGCGCAGACCTAGGCTTCGTGGCATTATCATATGTAAAGCAAACTAATCACCAATATTGGAAGGTACCTGAAAATATATACACCACTAAAACAACAAATGGTGATCTTAAAGAGGTCTAAGAAGAAAGAGCTGGCAATTAAATTTATGGATTTTATAAAAATATAAAAGAAATGATTAAGAATCAGGGTTACAGCATTTAATGCTGGGTTAATTCAATTAGACCCCATCATCGTCACATTAAAGCTGGCATTAGTGACGACATTTATTTTATTGATTATTGGCACACCATTAGCGTGGTGGCTTTCTAATACTCAAACGAAATACAAAACACCCATTGAAGCCGTTGTCGCATTACCCCTTGTTTTACCTCCTACCGTGTTAGGCTTTTATTTGCTGGTTGCATTAAGTCCAGAAGGTATTGTTGGTCAGCTTTGGTCTTATATTAGTGATGATCCATTAACATTCAGTTTTAGTGGTATTGTCATTGGTTCAGCAATATATTCCCTGCCTTTTAGTGTGGCCTTAATGATCGGTGGCAATATTCCAGGAATAACCCAGGTATTATCGATAACTATTTATGATCATGTTGAAGCTCTGGAATATTCTGCTGCGCATATTTATTCAGCCGCGTTACTGATTTTCTCGTTTGTCGTCTTGTTGATTGCTTATATGGCTAACCGCAAAGTAAATATTCGTTTATGAATATTCAATTTAATTATAAAAAGTCATTTGCTAACTTCGAATTAGATTGTGCTTTTTCAATACCAGCAGCAGGCGTAACGATACTGTTTGGTCCATCAGGTTGTGGTAAATCTACATTATTGAATTGTATTGCTGGTTTAGAAAAAAGCGATGCTGCTTACGCCAAAGTCGGCAATGTGATCTTTGATGATAAAGAAAAGAATATTCATTTACCCGCGTATCAACGTAAAGTGGGGTATGTATTTCAGGATAGTCGTTTATTCCCTCATATGAATGTTATTAACAAGTTGCTTTATGGATTTAAACGAGTAAAAAAATCAGAGCACGTTTTAGAAACAGAAGAAATTATAAAAAAGTTTGCGCTAGAAAAATTATTCGCTTTTTATCCACATCAACTTTCAGGTGGACAAAAACAACGAGTGGCATTAGCCAGAGCACTTTTATCAAAGCCCAGTATGTTGATTCTTGATGAACCATTATCTGCATTAGATTATGCATCGAAACAAGAACTCTTGCCGTATCTGCAAACAATGTGTAAAGAATTTTCCATTCCTATTATTTATGTCAGTCATGATTTAAAAGAAATACTGCAGCTGGGCGATAGCATTGTCTTAATGGAAAATGGAAAATGGAAAAGTTATTGATAAAGGAGATTTAGTTGAACTTTGTGTAACGCAACCTTTATTAACGGAGCAGGAAGGAGCGAGCTTTATTCTTAAAGGCGAAGTATTAAAGGTAAATGAAGAAGAAAAAATATCAACCGTTAACTGTGAGGGATATGAACTGTATTTATCGGGAATGCTTTTAACAGAAAAACAACAAGCTCGCATTCTAGTGCATGCGAAAGATGTTAGTTTAACGTTGGATAAAGCAGAGCACAGTAGTATTTTAAATATATTACCGGTTGAAGTAAGTAAAATTCATGAAGAACAAAAGGGTAAACATGTCATTGAATGCTTATTAGGAAAAACAAAAATATTGTCAGTGATTAGTATCCGATCTTTGCATAAACTGAATATAAAACAGGGTTTGAGGTTGTTTGCACAATTTAAAGCAACGGCAATGGTGAAATAATAAATCTTTATGGAAATTGTTTTATTAAGACACGGGAAACCTGAGATAGAATTAAAAGGAAATGTTAATGCTACAGAATTTAAACAGCTTGTAATTAAATATGAACAGTCAGGTATACAAGATTTTCCACCTAATAACTTAAAGAATCGTTTTAAATTTCACTATGTTGTATGCAGTAATTTAGAACGCTCACTTCAATCAGCCAAAGTTCTTGGTTTTAAACAAATTCATTCAACCGAAAGTCTTTTTGCCGAAACCAGTATTCCTCATTTTGATCAAACATTGTTTAAAGTTCCGGTCATGTTCTGGTTAATTGGCTTAAGGATAATGTGGATCTTTGGATTTAATAAAAATGGGGAATCTTTTTCGCAAGCAAAACATCGAAGCAAACAAGCAGCGGAAAAATTGATGTTATTGTCACAAGAAAATGAAAAAATTATTGTGGTTGGTCATGGCTTAATAAATATGTTGATTGGCAGACAGTTACAAATAAATGGATGGAATAGAAAACGAACAAAAGCTAAGAAATATTGGAAATTTATTTCGTATACTATTAATTGATTATGCAAGATTCTTAATATTCATTTTTCGCTATTCTCAACTATAGAAAGAACGCACCAAATTGGGGCGATAATGCTTCATGGGCACCTTAATGGTGCGTTAACATATTGATAATAAGCACTTTATTATAGAAAATATTCTAACTTGCTGATTTATATAGAATATATATTATTGAAATAGGCCTTAATTGAAATGAATCAGTGGCACAAATGTTGCTCACTAGATAGGCAAAATGTTCAAAAAGACACTTTACTGCACAATAACGTAGTAAAATTGCCACATTAGAACAACCAAATTTATGAAGAATTTATTTTAAAACTTTGATTATAAGAAAGAAGGTATATGAAATGAACGGAAATGCGTCCCGCTTAAAAGCGGTTGAAAATATCACCAAACAAGAAGCTAAGTCACTTGATAAAACAGAGTCTTTAGACGATATCTGGGCAATAGACGTTTTCAATTTAGCTAAAATGGAATCAACACTTTCTAAAGGTGCATTTGCAAGCATCAAACAGACGATTCAAACAGGTGATGCTTTAGATTTAGATACTGCTGAAGAAATTGCAGTAGCAATGAAAGATTGGGCATTAGCAAAAGGTGTTAAGTTTTTTTCACATATTTTCTATCCAATGACTAATGTAACCGCTGAAAAACATGATGCATTTATTGTAACGGATTTTGATGGTGAAGCGATTTCAAAATTTGATGGCGCTTTATTGATTAAAGGTGAACCAGATGGTTCATCATTCCCTAACGGTGGTATTCGTGAAACAAATGCAGCGCGTGGTTATACTGCATGGGATCCAAGTAGCCCTGCTTATGTTATGCATACAGAAAATGGTGCGACATTAATGATTCCATGTGTATTTGCATCATGGACGGGTGAAGCGTTAGATAAAAAGATTCCACTACTTCGATCTAATGCGGCAATGAACACAGCTGCACAAAAAGTTTTAAACTTAATGGGCGAAGGTGAAGTTGCTCCTTTAAATTCAAGTTGTGGTGCTGAGCAAGAATATTTCCTGGTTGATGAAACGTTCGCAAATGCGCGTCCAGACTTATTATTAGCAGGTCGTACTTTATTTGGTGCAGCACCAGCGAAAGGTCAGGAATTTGATGATCATTACTTCGGCGCTATTCCATTACGTGTACAAGTTTACATGCAAGATGCAGAAGATCGTTTATATCGTTTAGGTATCCCAGCTAAAACACATCATAATGAAGTTGCTCCAGGCCAATTTGAAATTGCTCCTTATTTTGAAGCGGCAAACATTGCCGCCGATCACCAACAATTGTTAATGACGGTTTTACAAAACACAGCAAAAGAACATGGTTTTATTTGTTTAATGCATGAAAAACCATTTGCTGGAATTAATGGTTCAGGTAAGCACGTTAACTGGTCGGTAGGTAACTCAACACAAGGTAACTTACTTGATCCCGGTCATACTCCGGAAGAAAACTTAAATTTCTTATTATTCTGTGGTGCAGTTATTCGTGGTGTACATAAATACGGCCCTTTACTTCGTGCAGTAATCGCATCAGCAAGTAACGATCATCGTTTAGGTGCTAATGAAGCGCCACCAGCAATTCTTTCTGTTTACTTAGGTGCACAGTTAGAAAAAGTATTTGAAGATATCCAGGCAGGTAAATTAGCACCAACTGATGACGGTGGTGACATGGATTTAGGTTTATCACAAATCCTGAATTTCAAGCGTGATTCAGGTGATCGTAATAGAACATCTCCATTTGCTTTCACAGGTAATCGTTTTGAATTTCGTGCAGTAGGTTCTTCGCAATCTGTATCAGGACCATTAGTTGCGATGAATACAATGTTAGCGGATTCTCTGGAGTGGATTGCGGTTAAGCTTGAAGCAGCATTAAAGGATAATGATCGTACGGCAGCAGTTATTGTAGTACTAAAAGAGCTCATGTCATTACACGGTAACGTAGTATTTGGTGGTGATGGTTATTCTTCTGAATGGCATGAAATGGCGGTTAAAGAACGTGGTTTGAAAAACTTGCCAACAACTGCTGATGCGCTTCCATACTTACAAGATGCAGAAATTGTTGAGCTCTTTAAAACAACGGGTGTGTTAACGCCAGTTGAATTAGAAAGTCGTTATGAAATTTATGCTGAGCAATATATTTTATCAATTGAAGTTGAAGCTAAGCTCGTTATTGATATGGCGAAGACTTTAATTTACCCGGCGGCAATTAGTTATCTTTCAAACCTTTCAGAAGCAGCGTCTGGTATGAAAGAAATGGGTGTTGATTTAGATAACAGTACAGCGACAATCGTTGCAGCAAGAGCAAATGCTATGATGGCAGCAGTGAATGAACTTATTGAAGCATCAGCGAAAGAAGATTTTGCTTCAACAAATGATCACATGCAATATTGTGCAAATGATATTCGTGCATTGATGGATAAAGTGCGTGATCATGCTGATACGCTTGAAGCTGAAGTAGCAGATAAATTATGGCCACTACCTAAGTATCAGGAAATGCTTTTCATTAAATAAAAAACTTGAAGGTCATTCTCGCGTACTTTTTACCCTTTGGGTACAAACGAGCGAGAATCTGGTTTTTAAGTTCTGGATTCGCTTAAAACATTACCGGAATGACAATGTTCCAGGATTTAATTTAAGCAAAAAAAAGCCGGTGATATTTCACCGGCTTTTTTATATCTATAGAAATTAAAGTAGTTTTAACCGCTTCCTAACATTGCTTCTTTAAGATCCGAATCCGCAGGTTCATCACCTAACCAGATTTTTAGTAATGCGATAAAAAAGTCATCACCTTTAACAAGCCCTTTTGATTTTTCATTAAGAACAACATAGGTACCAGTATTTGGGATAAAGTTCAGGTTAATAACATCACCTTTTTTTACAGCAACAAAAAGATTGTTAAACTGATTTATTTGATTTTTGAATTTTATGAGCTCATCTTTTGAAAGATTATTTTCAAAACCATCATTCCATCCAGAGACGAGTTTTTCTTTACTGATTTCATCGTAAAGAAAGTGCATGCTAATTCGCTTTTCACCGGGTGCTTTAAAAACCTCTTTTGCGCCATGATATTTTATATATATCTCATTTGGCCGAAGTTGTTTTTTTTCTAAATATAAGGAGCCAATATAAATATCAAAAATAAATTTTGTTCGAATTCCAGCACCATTTAAAATAAGTTTGGCTGATTGGCTGGAGTGAGAAACAGTATCTGCTATTTCAATATCTGCAACTGTTTGAGCATGGACAGAGATTGAAAAAATTGAGCTTAAAAGGGTGATGAAGAGTAGTTTCATAGAGATATCCTTTATAATTTTTCATTGAGTATAGTATATTTTGCATGGTAATGTTTATGCTTGAAAATAATCCGCAGTAAAAATGAGCGAAGTATTATGAAGTTAGGTAAAAAAACAAAGATTGTACTAATGCTTATGATTGCTCTTTCGCTTATTACGTGTGCGTTGTTTGTCGATGTGAAAAAGCCGGTAGAATTGTTATGGGATAAAAACAGTAAAAAAACGGATAAATTAATCATTTTTTTCCCTGGTTTATATGACACGGCAGAAAAATTTAAAGATGAAGAGTTTTTTTCGATTGCGAGAAAAGCAGGAATAACAGCGGATATGGTTTCCGCTAATGTGAATATTTTTCATTTAGCAAAAGAAATGATGATTGAAAGGATAGAGATGGATGTATTTGAACCGGCAAAAATATCGGGTTATAAAAATATATGGCTGGTGGGAGTTTCGTTAGGCGGATTAAGTTCATTGCTGTTCAATATAAAGCATGAGCAAGATATTTGTGGTGTGGTGACATTAGCGCCTTACGTGGCAAATACACCTTTAATAGAAGATTTAAGTGAGGTAAAGGAAATAAAATATTGGCAGCCAGGCTCAGATGAAAACAAGCTTATGCTTGAGAGGAGGTTACAATCATTATGGATTTGGTTAAAAGATAAATCTTTAAACAATGACCTTAAGAATATTTATCTTGGCTATGGCAAACAAGATAGATATGTTGGGGCAATAAAATTTTTTGAAAAGATTTTAGATAAAAATCATGTAGTAACAGTTGAGGGTGGGCATACCTGGGTCACGGGGCAAAAAATATGGCAAAAACAACTATCAACACGATTAAAGACAGGTCTTTTACAGCCGTGTAATTAACGTTTATTCATTTTCACTTGCAATATGAATTTGAACGGTATCATTTTCTATTGAAATAAAGATGTTAATGGGCTGACAACAGACCTGGCAGTCTTCAATGTATTTTTGCTCTAAAATAGAGCAATCAATAATGAGCTGTATTTCTTCACCACAGTAAGGACAATTCAGGTTATGAGTTTGAAGTAAATCCATTTAGTTATTTATTCTCTATATTTTTATATAATTTGAATCTGAAATACGTATCATAAAAAAGCCCTACTATAATAAATAGCAGGGCTTTTGAATTAAAACCAGTTATTAAGGTTTTAATTATGCAACAGCATCCATTTCTTTATGGTACGCAACAACACGTTCCACTTCATTTTTAGAACCTAAAATAACCGGTACACGTTGGTGTAAGGCTTTAGGTTTAATATCCATTACACGTTCACGACCTGTAGAACATGCACCACCGGCTTGTTCTACGATGAAAGCCATTGGGTTTGCTTCGTATAAAAGACGAAGTTTACCTTCGGTACCGTTAGCAACCATTTTTGAATCTAATGGGTACATGAAAATGCCACCACGAGTTAAAATGCGGTGTACTTCTGCAACCATTGATGCAACCCAACACATGTTGAAGTCTTCACTACGTGCACCGGTTGACCCTGCTAAACATTCATCAACATAACGTTGTACTGGTTTTTCCCAGAAACGTGAGTTTGAAGAGTTTATTGCGAATTCGCGAGTATCTTCAGGAATGGTCATTGCAGGGTGAGTTAATACGAATTCACCGATATTTTGGTCTAATGTAAAACCGTTAACGCCGTTACTGGTAGTTAGCACCATCATTGTAGATGGGCCGTATAAAGCGTAACCGGCACAAACCTGTTCAGTACCTTCTTGTAAGAAGTCTTCAGCCGTTGGGTTTTGACAATCACCTTTGCAACGAACGATTGAGAAAATAGTACCAACAGAGACGTTTACATCCATGTTTGAAGAGCCATCAAGAGGATCAAACGTTAGTAAGTACTTACCGCGAGGGTATTGCTTAGGGATATGGTAAATATCATCCATTTCTTCTGAAGCCATTGCAGCAAGGTGACC
>JAGLTQ010000111.1 GCA_023135195.1 Gammaproteobacteria bacterium
GAGCAATTATCGAGAGTAACGCAGGGCGCAGTTGCCGAAGGAGGGATTATGGGGCACTTCCTTGTGCCCCACCCTACGGGCTCGCTTCGCTCATGAAAAATCGTTCCAGACGATTTTTTCGAACCAAAGGGTTCTCATCAAACCTCCAACCCCTGATAAATAAAAAAGCCCCCTAAAAGATCTAGGGGGCTTTTTTATTTAATGGCGGAGAAGGAGGGATTCGAACCCTCGGTAGGGATTAACCTACACACGCTTTCCAAGCGAGCTCCTTAAGCCACTCGGACACTTCTCCAATTCTTTAAAATCATATCTGCAATTTTACACTAGTCCACTGCCGCTCGGACGCCGTGCATGGATGCACAAGTGTCGCGTAGCACATGGACGTGCGAGAGCGACCACTTCTCCAATTCCTCAAAATATGAGCATTTACCTAATTTTGAGGACGCGCAAGGTTAAACCAGATGAACCTCTTTAGCAATTCGAACAATTAACCATATAATACGAATGGTTAATATTGCACATTTATTAACCTACTGTGACATTTGTGTGATGCGCGTCACATATAAGAATGTTATAATATTCCGGTCTTCACTTATGCAGTTCCTACTAATTGTAAAATTTTAAGACACACTTTAGTTATTACTTCAGTTTTAAAAATTTTTACCGCTAATTGTTATAGAAATACAGCAGGAATTAATCATGCGTAAATCTTTACCCTACATAGCCGGTTTATCCCTCATTTTGATTATGCTTAATGCCTGCGCGCCACAAAAGCCGGCTTTGCAACAAATTCAAGATGCAGGTGTATTACACGTATTAACGCGTAATGCTGCTACTACTTATTTTACCGGTCCTAATGGCGCTGAAGGCTTCGAGTATGATCTGGTGAAAGCCTTTGCTGACCATCTTGGTGTTTCTTTAAAAATAAGCACTGAAGATAATTTAAACAATATGCTGACAAAAGTTCAGGATGGCGATGTAGATTTTGCTGCAGCAGGTTTAACTGTTACTGCAGAACGAGAAAAAACACTTCGTTTTTCAAAAAGTTACCAATCAATCACACAACAATTAGTCTATAACCGCAGTATCCCCCGTCCAAAAAGTATGGATGATGCCATTGAAGGCATGATGGAAGTTATTGCCAATAGTAGTCATGTTGAAAGACTGAATGAATTAAAAGAAAAGCACCCCGACCTGAGCTGGGATGAAAATAAAGAAGCGGGCACAACAGAACTACTGATGCTGGTTGCCGAAAATGTTATTGATTTCACTATTGCCGATTCAAATGAAGTGTTACTCACTCGTCGTTTTCACCCCACCCTTGGCGTTGCCTTTAATATTTCCAAGCCGCAACCATTAGCCTGGGCCTTTTCTAAAGCTGGGGATAATTCTCTGTATTTAGAAGCAAATAAATTCCTGGCTGCTTACAAGAAATCAGGTGAGCTGGCTCAGCTCATTAAGCGCCACTACGAGCATGCCACTAAGTATCAATACGCAGGTACACCGACTTATCTTGCTCATGTTCGATACCGTTTACCGCGTTATCAGGAAAGTTTTGAGCATGCCGCTGAAGTCAATGATTTAGATTGGCAGTTACTCGCAGCTATCGCTTATCAGGAGTCACATTGGAATCCTCGTGCCGTTTCACCAACGGGTGTACGAGGAATTATGATGTTAACCAAAGCTACCGCAAGAGAATTAGGCGTTGAAGATCGCACCGTACCAGAACAAAGCATTCAGGGTGGAGCACAATATATTCGAGAATTATTTGAAAGGTTCTCAAATGAGCTGAATGATAAAGACCGACTCTGGTTTACCCTTGCTGCTTATAATGTCGGTTTAGGTCACGTAGAAGACGCACGCATTATTACTAAAAATAATGGTGGTAATCCGAATAAATGGGTTGATGTAAAAGAAAGCTTACCGCTACTGCAGCGTAAACGCTGGTATAAAAAAACACGTTACGGTTATGCTCGAGGAAACGAGCCCGTTAAATATGTTGAAAATATTCGCAGTTATTATGATATTTTGCATTGGCACTTAGCAAAAGGGAATCAACAAACTGAAAAATTGGCTTATGTTTCTCCTGCCCTGTAACTTTATACTTTAATCTCCACACCCAAATAATCGATAGTAAATATTCAAACCGTGACTCCTATCACATGATAGCGCACACCCTACCCCACGAACCATTGTAACCTATTGTTTTTAATAGTGTTTTTTATAAATCACTTATTAAATACCCGTAAAATCAAATCCCGATGAAAAACAAACGCTAATTTCCATAAACACGTTGCTATTTGTTGTTAACGTCTCTTTATTAATTGTACTTTATACAAAGCCACAACTTTTTTTCTAAAGTTGGTTCGCTGGCTGCCGTTATATTTAGTATAAGATATGAACACTAGTTCAATTTTTCTGCTGTTATTAATATAACCTGAACTCTGGATAAGAAGAGCTCGTCATTCCCGCATGTTTTAGCGGGAATCCAGCGCACCACGCCTGGGTTCCAGTCAAAATACTCTGCCGATATTACGGTGTTTTTTTGTATTCAGGTGGGCAAATCAATATACGTTTCTTTGTCCCGAGTTCAGGTTAATATAGTAAAATAAATAGCTCAAACATGAACGCATATGTAGTAAATGAGACCACATCATTGGATAACAATAATAAAATCAACTTCACCACCAACCGCGTGGAAGAACTTTGGACAGAGCTTTCACAGGCATGGCCTGCTGTTAAAAATAATCCCGAGATAGCAGAAAAAATTGAAAAGCTATGGGATATCCTCAAAACATCAGGCAACGATCATCTCGAAATAAGTCGGGAAATTCATAATCTTATTAGTAACAATAATAGCGATACTATTTTTACACCAGGTTCAGCCACTAACTCAAGCCAGACCGAATCAAGCAATATTAAACCCATTGAGACAATAACAACTTCTCTACACACGACTGCACAAGATGATGATATAGATAGCTTACTCGCGGATATCATCGGTGATGACAATAAGACTGAAGCTATAGCTATAGGCGGTAGTAGTAGTAATGCAGAAGAGCTGGATAAGCTGGTTGCATCCATTCTAGGAGAAGATTGGTTAAAAGAAGAGTCAAACATTTCCCCGTTGGATGACAGCCAAATAACCAAAACTGAGCAACATATTGGGTCTTCCAAAAGCAACCATTCAATTTTTAAATCCAATCCTGATATTGATAGTTTGGTATCTTCAATTCTTGCTAATGATTCAAATGAAAATATTATTACTCCTGTAGTTAACGAAGTCCTTACTAAAAATAAACAGCTCACTAGTGACAAACAGGATATTGATAAACTGCTCAATGAAATTCTTAATGAAGATGATTTAGATGAAAAATCAACCATCGATAAAAACCCTTCATCTGACAATATTTATAAACTAAATTCAGAAGAAAAAATCGATGATCTTATTAACGATATCATTAACAAAGACACTTATTCTATCAATACAACTTCCAGCTTAAGTAATATTACAAATGAAGAACAACCGGCAATAACAGGGGCAAAGCAGGAAGAAAATATCGACGACCTTATTAATGACATCATCAATAAAGATACAACTTCCAGCTTAAGTAATATTACGAATGAAGAACAACCAGCAATAACGGCATCAAAGCAGGAAGAAAATATCGACGACCTTATTAATGACATCATCAATAAAGATACAACTTCCAGCTCAAGCAATATTACGAATGAAAAACAAATTCAAACAGCTGACTCAAGTCCTGAAGAAAATATTGACGATCTCATTAATAACATATTGGAAGACAAAACCGACTCAAATATTATAGAAGAAAATGAGTTAAATGAAGAAGAAATAGTTATTACTGATATCAATGATAATAGTTCATTTCAAGCAACAAATAGTCGTGTGACTAACAAAGTAACTCCACCACCAATACCTAACACAGTAAAAACCAGCACATCCTATAAACAACCTGAAAAAGAAAGCAACAATACCTTAATTATTATAATACTCATCATATTAATACTCGGTTTTATTGGAGTATGGAAGATGTTCTTTAGCAATAAAGAAAGCTTACAGAGAAATATAACTATACAAGAACAATACACAGACATAACTTCAAGCACTAAAGAAGATAGTCCTGTTATCGAAGAAACATACACTCAAGCAAAAATATATGAAACGGAACCTGAATATAGTCCGCCTGCAATGGAGCAAAGTACAAACAACAATGAAGCTGCCTACTCTGCACTTATTGAACAGGATATGAATGATATAATTATCACTCTTAATTCACCGGAAACGGCCATAGAAAGCAATGATTCAACTATATTTAATACAAATGAAGCTATTGGCACAATAGAAGTAGAACCTTTGGCAGATAATAATATTAATACGACAAAAAGTATTACAGAACCAACATCTCCAGCCAAAACACCAGGTAAAAATGAACTAATTACAGAAAAGGCTAAACAGGAAAAACCTGTAAAAACAGTCGCAAAACGTAGAATCATTATTCATAAAATAGTCAAAGGTGACACTTTATGGGCAATAGCCAAACGTTATGTGAATAATCCATACCGTTATTCAGAACTGGCTAAATTAAGTAAAATAAAAAATCCTAATCGTATTTACCCCGGTAATAAAGTTAAGATCATCATCTATATTAAATAACATTGAGCCATGGGGAACATAAGAAATGCATATCTTTTTCTTTAATGAAAAGTATAAAAATATTTTCCAGTGTTCCCTGTCGTTAATTCCCTTTAACGTATAAAATAAACATCAATCTCTTACGCACATAATTCTCATGGAGATACGAGAATGTCTAAACTCGAATTACGAATGCTTAATTATTTTATGCTTATTGCATTTGCCGCAATATTAATCGGTATTGAATTTTATTTTGAATTAAACGCCAGCCGTGGCAAAGAAATATGCACCGTGTATTCTGCACAAGAATACCTGCTAGATAGCTTTAACCCTCTTGATAGTGTTCGCACAAAAATAATGGTTATGTTTGCTTTATTGTCTATTGTTATTGCTATTGTATTAATTATGTTCATGAAAGAGATCACACTCCCCTTGTGTAAAATGGTCGAAGTTGCAAAACACATTAATGAGGGAGATCTAAGCCAAACAGTAGAAATCAACAAGCATGATGAAATCAGTGAAGTAGGAAGTGCCATAAATGAACTTGCCAGCAACTTACAAGAAGTCGCAACGTTTACTTCCTTAACAGCAACAGAGGCCATTGAGAAAATTAAAGTATTAAAGGAAATGAGTTCTGATAACCCCGAAATTAAAAAAATCATTAACGATGTAGAACAAAACCTGAAATCAATGAACAATTTTGTAAACTCTTTTAAATTATTTGATATGGAAGTCAATAATGCTTGAGCTCGGTTTAATATTTTCAGGGATTATCATTGGCTCTACTTCAATGGCAATTGGAATAGGTGGCGGAATTCTATGGACGCCTTTATTAATACTTGCCTATGGTTTATCACCACTGGAAGCTATTTCCACCTCGTTATTCATACAAATAACAGGCCTTGGTAGTGGAACATTTGCCTACATCAGAGCAAAACTTATCCATATACGCCTTTCGGTAATATTGGCTGCGGTTGCATTACCCGGTGTTGTGCTTGGCAGTTATGTAACAGTCAACCTGCAGGAACACACAATACAAATGGTGTTAGGTATCATGGCAATGGTTCTCGCTATTTTATTTGTCGTCAGTAATCAGGAAGCTGAAACACAAAAAGACTTTAAGCTGAATGCAAAAGCAGTGCGTAAAGTTGCAGCAATCCCTGCTTTTTTTGGTTTTTTAATGGGGTTTCTTTCGGTTGGTGTTAGTGAATGGCTTATTCCTGCTTTACGTCACAGGTTAAAATTAGATATGCCACATGCAATCGGAACATCTATTGGGATGATGTTTATTCTTGCAATAACATCATCAATAGTACATTTTAATTTATCAGGAAATTTTCACGGCGAAATTATTATTTTAAGCTCTATTGGAACATTAATTGGTGGCCAGATTGGTGCGCGAATATCACAGCGTATTAATGATCAATTATTAAAACAAAGTTTTATTTATTTAATGACGTTAATAGGCATTCATCTTATTTTTCAGGCTATTTGATAAAAGAGATCAAACCACTGGGAACACGGGGGAAGAAGAAGATTAAAACCAGCTTACTTTATTCCCCCTCCCTCAGGGAGGGGGTTAGGGGGACGAGCCCATGGACGGGCGAA
>JAGLTQ010000112.1 GCA_023135195.1 Gammaproteobacteria bacterium
CTCAAGGCTATTTTACAGGCCGGCCGGTCGAACTTAACTAATACAAAAATCATTTGCTAATATTGAGTTTTTGCATTCTACGCCAAAGTGTTGAGCGATCAATGCCAAGAAGTTGTGCGGCTTGTGCCTTATTACCATGACATTGCTCTAACACAGCAATAATATTTGCACGAAGTTTATCGCCTTCGCGTCTTTCTGGTATTTTGTTTTGTTTTTCAATAAATTCAGCATGATTATATTCCCTTATATCCTGCGGTAAACTGTCTACATCAACTTCATCATCGGTAGAACAAATAACTCCGTGTTCTACTGCATTTTCTAGTTCACGCACATTTCCCGGCCAGGGGTAGTCCATCATCATTCTCATGGCATCATTACTGCATTTAATGTTGGTGTTATAACCGCGTTTAGATAGAAGATCGCAAAAATGTTCTATAAGAACGGGAATATCACCAGGACGGTTTCGTAATGATGGGATTGTTAAAGGGATAACCGCAAGGCGATAATATAAATCAGCTCTAAATTCACCGCTATTAACCATATCTTTTAAATTACGGTTTGATGCAGAAATAATTCTGACATCAACTTTGACTGTTTCATCTGAGCCAACCATTTCAAATTCCTGATCTTGTACTGCACGCAAAAGTTTGGCTTGCAGGTTAAAGGGCATTTCAGTAATTTCATCAAGAAACAGAGTGCCTTTGTGTGCAGATTGGAAGCGGCCTGTACGTTCCTGACTTGCTCCGGTAAAGGCGCCTTTAACATGACCAAATAATTCAGATTCTATTAATGATTCCGGGATGGCGGCACAATTTACTTCAACAAACGGCATGTGAGAACGATGGCTAAAACGGTGAGTCATTCGGGCTAATTGTGTTTTACCTGTGCCCGATTCACCTTGTAATAATATTGAGGCATTTGTAGGAGCAATTTGTTGTATGCGATCAAAAATTTCCAACATACGCGGATCGTTAGTCGACATATCTTGCAGAGAGGGATCAAAAACAGCTTCGAGGCGACGTTGATCGGTTTTGTCTCTTACCATTATTAATCGCAGTCTTTCATTTTTGGTATGAGTATTAATTAATCCACAATGAAACTGTAGGTATCGCGGACTGCCATTAACGATTACTTTGTGTTCAAAACGGACAAATTGCCCCGTTGGCCTGCCAGCAGCATCCATTTCTCCTGCATCAATTGCGGCCCGGAGTATGGCTTTTTGTAAATTGAAACTAGCAATATCTCTCAGGCGTGTAACGGGTTCATTACCCATACCGAAAAGCTCGATCACCGCGGGATTTTGATAAATTACATTTCCTAGAGGATCGGAAATAATTACGCCTTCATCAATATATGAAACGATAGCTTCTAAAACAGGGGCAAGAGTATTTTCATCCATAGAAGCTACATAATGCGGCTTTTTACCTAAGTGTTGCAACATTTATTGTTGCGCAACGTGTTGCATTATGTGAACACTATTAAAATCCTTTTAAAATCAATTAGATACCTCAAATTGTTCTGTTTTTACTCATTGTTTACGTGCAACACACTTGAAAAATATCAAAGGAAATCAATAGCTTAGCTTCTGGCACGACTTTTGCTCTTATGTATAGGTACTAGGGGTAACTTACTAGAAATTATTTAATTGTAGAGGTTGTTAGGAATGGCAGAGATTTTTGCTGAGCAATGGATGCAAAAAATGAAGGAAGAGTGGAATAAAGAGCCAGCATTAGCGAATGAGCTATTGAATCTGGATTTTAATTCTACGATTGCCTATGGATTTAAAGATGAGGATGAGCCTAGAGGCATTCTTGTTATCGAAAAGGGCAAAGCAGTATTAGGAACAACATTTATTGACCAGAAGTGTAACTGGGACTTACGTGCATCTAAAGAAAATTGGCATGAATGGTTTAACAATCCACCTGGCATGATGGCCGTGGGCATGGCTTATACCTCAAGAAAATTACAGTTTATTAAAGGTGATTACACCTCAATGATTAAGGATCCACGCATGGCGGGTCCATTTTTGAAGAGTTTTACCGTGATGGGTCGAGTGTAGAGAATAAAAATGGAAAAAATGATATGAAGCAGATAATTCATAAAAATAAATTTGTAGCAATTTTTGCCCTGGTAATTATTACAGCCAGTTCCAGCCAATTGCATGCAGCTTCTTTTTCTTCAAATGGATACAACAGTACATATAAAAATACACTGAAGCAGAATTCAGTTGCAGCAGCATATCCTCAACAACCACAGATCATAACCGTTGCAAATACCAAGACAGGAACAAGTGTTGTTTTAGGGGGAACGGTTGTTCCTTTACGTGAAGTTACGTTGTCTGCACAAATTCCAGGAAGAATCGAATTTTTAGCTGGTATTGAAGGTGACTGGTTTCAGCCAGGACAAGTCATCGCTGCAATTGATGATGATGATTTGCAAGCTAAACGCCGACAAGCGATTGCAAATATTAATGGACAGATATCAGCAGTACAAAATGCACAAGTGCAATATTCGCGTGAATTTTGGTCACCACAGTCACGCAACATAGGCAAGATGCCAGGCATGGCGTTGCCTTCTATGTTTGATCAAATGTTTACTCGCCCGTTTGGAAGTGCAATGGGAATGGGTAATCCATTACTTGATCGTCAAGCCGATCTTTATACACAAAACAGTCAGTTAGGTATGGCTCGCAGTCAACACATTGGTGCGATATCTCAACTTCAGGAAATTGATGCAAAGTTAAGAGATAGTCTGGCGATAGCCCCTTTTAGTGGTGTTGTTGTTAAACGTTTGGTTGAGGTTGGAGATACCGTTCAACCTGGACAGGCTTTATTTAAATTTGCTGATGCACGTTACTTACAAATTAAAGTTGAAATACCAACACGTCTTATGTCCGGTATACAACGGGACATGGTTGTTCCAGCAGTATTAGATATTGGTAGTACGCGTGTTAGTGCACGCGTTGCACAAATTTACCCAATGGCAGATAGCAGTCGTCATACCGTTACGGTTAAGTTTGATTTACCTGAAGGCATTCCTGGTGGTGCCGGAATGTATGCCGAAGTTATGATTCCAGATGTTGATGCTCCCGTTAGTATTTTACCTGTTATCCCAACATCCGCAGTGGTATGGCGCGGAAGTTTACCCGCCGTCTTTGTTCATAACGATAAAAACAAATCTGAATTACGTTTGTTACGTTTAGGCGAAGCTGTCGATAATGAAAGTATTACTGTTTTGTCCGGTATTCGTACGGGGGAGCGAATTTACGCACAACCCACACCCGGCATGGCCTCGGGTTGGGCGTCTGGTATAGAACATCAAGTGCGTCAGGCACAGTAATAACTCTGTAAGTTTTCATTGGATACTTAAAAAGAATGAGCGAAAAAAATAATAAATCTGTTGAAGAAGAGTTAACTTCTGATTTGGGAATTGCCGGGCGTATTACCAAACAGTTTATTAACTCGCCAGTAACGCCTTTGTTAATGATGGCGTTTCTCGCAATTGGTATATTGGGATTATTTTTTACCCCGCGTCAGGAAGATCCAAAAATTTCTGTACCGATGGTGGATATTTATGTTCAGTACGCTGGCGCATCTTCGAAGCAGGTAACAAGTCTTGTTACCGATCCTCTTGGTAGAATTATGAGTGAGATACCGGGTGTACGACACGTATATTCGGCGACCCAACGTGGCGGCAGTGTTATTACTGTACGTTTTGAAGTGGGTGAAGATATGGGGCATTCAATTGTTAAAGTCCATGACAAGATTTTCTCAAATCTGGATTTAATGCCACCGGGTGTCGCCATGCCGTTGGTAAAACCTGTCAGTATTGATGATGTACCAACAGTTACCGTAACACTTTGGTCGAAAGATGTTGATGACGGTAATTTACGTACGCTTGGTTTTGATGTATTACAACGCCTGGAAGAAGTACCTAATACGGGTAAAGGTTTTGTTGTTGGCGGACGTGCTGAACAAATTCGAGTGGAAGTAAAACCAGAACGACTAACGGGTTACGATATTACGCTTACACAAATTGCTCAAACCATTAAAACTGCGAATGCTGAATTACCTGCAGGTAGTATAGAAAGCGGTAACCTTACTTATTCTGTTGTCACAGGTTCATTTTTAACAAATGCACAGGAAATTGCACGGCTTGTTGTTGGTGTAAGAAATGGTGTGGCGGTTTATTTGCGTGATGTTGCCTACGTTTATGATGGGCCTGAAGAAACAAAGCGCTATGTAACGTTTGATACCGGTGCTTCCTATGCCGATAAAAATACAAATGCCAACAGTGAAGCAGCAGTTACCATTGCGATTGCGAAAAAAATAGGATCAAATGGCGTTAGTGTATCGAAGGCTATTTTAAAACGGCTTGATGCTTTAAAAGGAAATTTAATTCCTGATAATGTCAATATTGAAATTACGCGTGACTATGGAAAGAGCGCGGATAAAAAAGTAAATGAATTATTAACGGCTTTATTTGAAGCATCTGTTGCGGTAAGTATTCTTTGTTTAATTGGTTTGGGCTTACGTGCCGCTTCCGTTGTTATTGTTATTATTCCGATTGTGGTGTTAGTCACAATATGGTCTGCCTGGATTATTGATTATACGATTGATCGGGTTAGTCTTTTTGCGCTGGTGTTTTCCATTGGAATATTGGTTGATGATGCCACGGTTGTTGTTGAAAATATTTTTCGACGATGGTTGGAAGCAGGTAAAACATCAGTTGAAATTGCTATTGATGCTGTTCGTGAAGTAGGCAATCCAACCATCCTGGCGACACTTACCATCATTGCTGCTATGTTACCTATGGGGTTTGTTAGCGGATTAATGGGGCCTTACATGAGACCGATTCCGGTACTAGGTGCATCTGCAATGTTCTTCTCACTCATTGCCGCATTCATTTTTGCTCCCTGGTTTGCCATGAGAGTGCGACCAAAATTATCAGCATTACGTAAAGCAGAAGAACGAGAAGAAAAAGTCAGAGTATGGATTGGTAAAATATATCGTCCCTGCATGTTGCCGCTTTGTAACAACAGAACGTATGGTTTGATGTTTTTATATGGTTTGATTGCCGCTACATTCCTTGCCTGTTCACTTTTCTATTTTAATATTACAACAGTGAAAATGCTGCCATTTGACAACAAGCCTGAGTTTAATGTTGTTATTAATATGCCTGAAGGAACAGCACTGCCTGTTACTGCTAATGTGGCTCAACGTTTAGTCAGTGAAATCAAAGCACTACCTGAAGTCACATCTATCCAGACTTATAGTGGCACAGCATCACCTTTTAATTTTAATGGCATGGTACGTCATTACTTTTTGCGTAAGAAACCGTGGCAAGCGGATATACAAGTTATGTTGCTGGATAAAGATGACCGTGAACGTAGCAGTCACCAGATTGCCGAATATATCAGACATTTATTAACGCCTATTGCTAAAGAAATGGGTGCGCGTATTCAAGTTGTCGAAATGCCGCCGGGCCCCCCTGTTCTGCAAACAGTGGTCGCTGAAATATACGGCCCAACTGCTGAGGTACGTCGACAGACTGCGCGGGATATGACGAAAATGTTTGAGCAGGCAACAGGCATAGTTGATGTCGATAATTTTTTAAGTGAGCCGCATGAGTATTGGCGTTTTATTGTTAATACAGAAAAAGCAGTACGTCGAGGTATTTCTGTCGATACCATTAATCAAAACCTTGCCATGGCCATGGGTGGTTATAAATTAGGTGATATTAAACGTAAGGTTGTACTTGAACCTACCTTTATTATTTTACAGGTTCCTCTTTCTGTCCGCTCTCAAATTTCTCGTTTAAAGAATTTACCTATTATGAGTTCTGATGGCACATTAATTCCGTTAACAGAGTTAGGACATTTTGAAAAAGTAATTGAAGATGAGGTTATTTATCACAAAGACTTACGTCCTATTGAATATGTCACAGGTGAAATGGAAGGCAGGTTGGGTGCACCCATTTACGGCATGTATGGTGTAGAAGATCTTTTAGTAGATTATAAAACACCTGATGGTGTCACTATGACGGGTATGCCATGGGGTTTAATCGGGCCACCTGAAAACGATAGTCAATCTGGTTTTGAATGGTCAGGTGAATGGACGGTGACTTATGAAACCTTCCGTGATATGGGTGCAGCATTTATGGTTGCTCTGGTTCTGATTTATGGCTTGATTGTTTGGGAATTTAAAAACTTTACTATTGCGGGCGTTATTATGGCACCGATTCCTTTAACTTTAATTGGAATTATACCAGGTCACTGGATTATGAATGCTGAATTTACCGCTACATCCATGATTGGTTTTATTGCCCTGGCAGGAATTATTGTTCGTAACTCTATTTTACTAGTTGAGTTTATAAAAAATGAAGTTGCTAAAGGAACTGAAATTGTTGATGCCGTTATTGCTGCAGGACAAGTTAGAATGCGTCCCATCTTTATTACTGCTTTGACATTAATGGCTGGTGCTGCCGCTATTATGGGTGATTTTATTTTTCAGGGGATGGCAACTAGCTTGCTGTTCGGTACCGGCGTTGCAACAGTGTTAACTCTTATTGTTATTCCGTTGGGTTGTATCAGTGCAGGAAAACAATTTTACTTAATGAATGACATGCCAGTTCCTGAAAAGCTGGAAAACAATAATATAGCTTCTTCGGATTCTTCTGTAACCAAAAACATCTGGGATAAAGTTGCAGGCTTAACGGCTCTCATCTCTTCGGTTTCTCGCAGCATATACATGTTGGCGCGTACAACAGTAGAAGGTTTGCTTAAGCGAAATAATAATATTGATGAGGTTGAGTCAAAGCCTGTTAAGAAAACCAAAAAGAAAACAAGTCATAAAAAGGAAGAAGTAAAAAAAGAGAAGGCAGCTGAAGAAGAAAGTATTGTTAAAAAAGAAATAGTGATTGAAACTGCAGAAGAAACTAAAAGTGAAACAGAAAGTACTAGCAAGAAAAAAGCAAGTAAGCGTACAACCAAGAAAAAACGTCGTGGAATAAAATTGAAAAACATTGGACAAAAACAAGAGAATAAAGATGATGAAAAGTAATAATCGATTATACAAATATGTAATTATTCTATCGGCTTTAGGTGGTACTTCATTTGTATTTGCAGATGAAAATAAAGTGGTTGATAAAAAAGATGCGCTTACTGAAATGCCAGTAGCACCATCAGGTCCTTATCGTTCTCAAAGAGTTGCATCTAAAGTTCTTAAACAAGATAAAAGTGTACAGGCACAAGCTCCAAAAGTAATGCCGCAACCACGCATGCCTGCACCGAATATGAATCAAAACAGATTGCAACCAATGCCTGCACCGCAATGGGCACAACGTCCACCGCAACCACGCATGCCAGTACCGAATATGAATCAAAATAGACCACAGCCAATACCTGCACCGCAATGGGCACAACGTCCACCGCAACCACGCATGCCAGTACCGAATATGAATCAAAATAGATCGCAACCAATACCTGCACCGCAATGGACACAACGTCCACCGCAACCACGCATGCCAGTACCGAATATGAATCAAAATAGACCACAGCCAATACCTGCACCGCAATGGGCACAACGTCCACCGCAACCACGCATGCCGGTACTGAATATGAATCAAAATAGATCACAACCCATGCAGGTACCGGATTGGGTTAAGAATCCACCTTATGGACCTAAACCTCCAGCATGGGTAACGAATCCACCAAAGCAACCGAAAAACTGGAATAACAATGTTAGACCACAACCCGTACAAGTACCGGATTGGGTTAAGAATCCACCTTATGGACCTAAACCTCCAGCATGGGTAACGAATCCACCAAAGCAACCGAAAAACTGGAATAACAATGTTAGACCACAACCCGTACAAGTACCGGACTGGGTTAAGAATCCACCTTATGGACCTAAACCTCCAGCATGGGTAACGAATCCACCACAACCACCAAGGTATGGATATGGTCGTGCAATTAACCAAGCGAATAATAGATAAGTGAATGTGATGTATAGAAATATTATTTCTGGTCAAGGAGTTAAATAATGAAATCAGTATCTTATTGTGCAACCAATAAATACATATTGAGTAATGCATTTATGTTTTTACTTTTATCTACTGTAGCTATAAATAATGTCTCAGCAGATAACTCATTGTCATATTCACCAGATCAATTGCCAAGACATTGGAACGTGTTAATTAATGAAACACAACAGCAGAATAAAGGATTTCGTCAACGCGGTTACTTAAAACAAAAACCTTTACGCAGTCATATGTGGGGTGTTGCTCCGGTGGCAGAGAAAATGTCACGGCGAACACATCGACCTGAATACAATACAAATTCCCATATGGTGAATTATTCAAGATCAAATATTTATGCTGGACTTAATTATTCCGGGATGAATGGATACGGTTTAGCGAATCCATATGCTTCACCTTTGTTAGTACCGGGTTTAATGCCGGGACTTGGTGCACCAAGTATACCATTTATGACAAATTCATATGGAGCTAATCCATATGGGGTTGGCATGCCCTTTCCTGGTTATGGATGGTGAGGATGACGAATTATATAAATATTTAATTTTTATTAAATATTTAAAAGAACAGCTTAAGCAAGAATCTTCTTGTTTAACTGTATAGGGTAATGAATATAACACTCGGTATTCATTATTTATTGAAATACAACAGGGTGAAGGCGGCATGGGGTTCCATGTCAATGTAGTATTACCTTCTAAAATTATAGGGAGAAGGGAAATGAAAAACGTACGTAAATTAATGAGTATTATGGCTCTTGCAGCAGTAGTTGCATTACCATTTTCAGCTGCCGAAGCTTGGTGGGGTCCTTTTGGAAACAATGGTTGGGGCAACAACAACAACAGCAACGGCTGGGGTAATAACGGCTGGAATAACAACGGCAACGGCAACGGCAACGGCAACGGCTGGGGCAATGGCAACGGCTGGGGCAACGGTGGGGGTGACGGTAATATGTCATTCAGCATGGGTGGCAATGGTCGAAGCAATGTTCAAGGTAATGGCTATGGTAGTGGTAATGGCTATGGTAATGGTTATGGAAATAACAATTACAATGGTGGTTATAACGGTGGTTACAATGGCTATAACAATGGTGGCTACGGTGGCCCTGGTTATTATGCTCCACCACAAGGTTACAATGGTCGTCCATACGGTCCTGGTCCGGCACAAGCTGCACCAGCTGCACCAGCAAAGTAAGAAAATAAGCGTCTTTTCGGGTTTGAGTTATACAGTTTATGTATAACTCGAATTCGAAACGCTTTACTTTAAATCTAATTTATTAATGGAGTAGGTTGTTATGTCTACTTTGAAAAAAACAGGCTTGTTAATTGTTGGAAGTGTTTTTTCTTTTTCGGCAAATGCTTTTGAAATTGCTCAAGAGTTTTCCGCGGAAGCAGTACAAAGCATACCCGGACGTCCATCTATGAACGTAAAAATGTTCATAAGCAAAAAAGCAGTTCGGACAGAATCGACAATGAATGGAAACACACTTATTGAAATTGTTTATCCAAAAGACAAGCGACGTATATTGTTAAATCAGCAGAGAAAAACGTATATAGAGCAAAAGGCACAGAATATTAAT
>JAGLTQ010000113.1 GCA_023135195.1 Gammaproteobacteria bacterium
ACATGTAAAAAAATCGGCAAAGAAAAAATAAATGGCCGTGCTGCAGTTAAATGGGAAATGACAGCGAAAATAAATGGTAGCAGTGTTAAAAGCTTACATTGGCTGGATAAAAAATATCATATGCCTTTAAGAGTGCAGCTTCATGATGGAACTATTTCAACCATGACGTTAAATGGTAAAGAAAAAATAAATGGTCGCAATACTGAAAAATGGATGTTCAGTGCAATACGGCCAAATGGACAAAAAATTGAATCACAACAGTGGTACGACCCAAAATTAAAAATGGTCATACGCGAATCATTAGCGGGTGGTTATGTCAGAGAGTTAAGAAACATTAAAGTTGCAAGACAAAATAAAAAATTATTCAAAGTTCCTTCAGACTACAAAAAAGAGAATACAACGAAAAATATGTCGCAACAGAGAATGCCGTCCAGAAATATTAACCAGGGAATGAATAATCAAGGAATGAATAATCAAGGAATGAATAATCAAGGGAATATGGGCCAATAAAGGGTGCGGTGATATTGTGATAACAGTAATTGCAAATTTGAAAGGTGGTTCAGGTAAAAGCACGGTAACTTTTAACCTGGGGCTTTGGTTACAGATGAAAGGGCAACCAGTTGTTGCTTATGATCTTGATCCACAGCAAACATTGTCTGATGTTGCGGAAGTGCGAAGAGAGGAGGGCTATACACCCCCTCTACAGGTTAATCAGCCTCGCGACAGTTTGGTTGATGACATGTTATATCATCCGCAACAGACCCAGGTACTGGTTGATGTGGGTGCATCAAATATGGATGCGATGAAACAAGCTCTTTCTATTGCAAACAGAATAATTATACCCGTGCCACCAAGTCAGCCTGATGTGTGGGCGACGCAACGGTTCTTGAATATTGTTAGTGAACTGGAAACGAGCAACAAACCTGAGATGAGGGTTTTTGTAAATCGGGCAGACACACACCGTGCGATTAAAGAATCAGATGAAACAGAAGAAGTGTTAGATCAGCTCCCCGGAGTGACGTTAATACCACAACGTTTACATCAAAGAACAGTATATCGACGTTCATTAAGTGAAGGAATGTCAATATTTGAAATATCAAAACGTAGCAAGGCGGTTGATGAATTTAATCGTTTAGCAGGGATACTTTATCCCGATTTAGAAAATTAAAATATTTTATAGCTTAAGGATACGATCATGAAATTATTACGGCATATATTAAGTCATCTTTTATTAATTTCTTTTTTGGTTGCAGTAGTTTCTGTGTTTTATTATCGGGCATTACTTTTGCCGAATGATGTGGTTGGAAAAATAGATGAAGTTGTTAATGATGTTTATCCTCCGGCAATTAAATTTGCTTCTAATCGTGATTATTTTTGGTCGATTAGGGGAGAACGTATTGTCTCCTTCGATGATTTTAACCTGTTTAAAAAAGAAGATGTTGTACCGGTAAAAGAAGAAAAGACTACTCTTGCATCAGATGATAGTAATAATAAGACCTCAACAAAAGAAACAGAAACTAAAAGTATTGAAGTCGCTGCCGTTAAAGAAACACTTGAAAAAGCCAAAGCTGTTGTTGCCGAAACGAAAGAAAAAACATTAAGTAATATACCCGTTGAAAAAGCGTCTGGAGCAAAAGCATTAGAAAGCGTGTCGGTGGATGTAAAAGACAGCGATATGAGCTCTGAACGTGATTTGCTCGCTGATGCCAGAAAAGCTTTCAACCTGGGGGAAATATCTATCTCGGAAAAACTTTACCTCGAGTTAACACGGCTTGAACAAGATAATCCGGATGCTTTTGGTGAGTTAGGTAATGTTTATTACTCTCAGGGTAAATGGGATAAAGCAGGTCAAGCGTATTATGAAGCTGCTGTTCGATTAATAGCAGAAGGGAATTATAACCAGGTTGCATATTTACAAAGAGTAATAAATGGCCTGGACAGAGAACATGCAGAAAAGTTATCTCAACTTATGATGAGACAATAAATAGTATTAGAAGATACAAATTTTGAGGGTGTGTTATGAGCAGTAATAAAACAAATCAGGATGAATCTGAGAATCGTTCTTCAGTTTCTAAATCAGATGCTAACAAGCCTACATGGGAAGAAAAAAGAAAAGGTAAAAGCATGGAAGCATGTATGGGTGAAAGCCTTGATAAGCTTTCAACCGCTTTTATGGACAGTGCACGCCGCTGGGAAATGATTGTTTACCCTTCCTTGGTTGCTTTCATTATTCTTGCTGTTTATGGTTTTTTTCTTATATACAGTTTAACGAAGGATGTTCATCTTGTTGTTCAGGATATGCATAAAATTACTACAAGCATGGAACGAATGGTCGTAAACATGGATGTAGTATCAAAAAATATGGTGGTAATGACTCAAACAGTTGATGCTCAGTCTGCCAGCATGAGAGAAATGGTGTACCACGTTCGTGGTATGAATATGTCAATGAATCAAATGCGTTACGATATGTCGAATGTAAGTCGTCCTATGTCGTTTATGAATGATTTTTTACCGTGGTAGTGTATTTAAGTATTTAAAAGATATAGGGAGAATTTGATATGAGTGATGAAAACAAAAAAGAAGATGCTGATGATAAGACTAAAGAGAAATTAGAGGCAACGAAAAAACCTGCTGCAAAAAAGAAGGCAAAAGCTAAAAGCAGTGCTACTTCACCTGATGACGGTAATAAAAATAAAGTAATCGAAAAGCTACAGGCTATGGGTGTTATGTCAGGTGGAAATTCCAGGGAAGAACAGAAGATTGATCCGGATAAAGGAGAGTTCTTAAAAATCGCAGCAGCAAGTGCGGTGGCGGTTCTTGTAGTTGGTTCATTTGTTTGGGCGTTAAATAAAGAAGCAAGTAATAATCAGGCAGCATATAAATTTAATAATGCTTCACAGTCCAGCCATAATGCAATGCAGTCAAACTATCCTTCTCAATGGGGACCTCGTTCAGCGAACCAGAATAACGGAAGAAACTTTCCGTATAACAAAGCATCTTTTGAAAACAATAGAAAAAATTTCGAAAATCAGCAACAACGAATGAAAGAACATCGTGAACAGCAACAAAAGTGGATGCAGCAACAGCAACAAAAATTTAAGCAACAACAAACACAAAGACAAAAACGGATTGAGCAACAAAATAAAGTTCAGGCGGATTATCAGGTACAACAGCAAAAATGGATGGAGCAGCAACGAAATCAGCAACAGCAGGCTAGACCACAATTTTCTGCGCAACAGCAAATGCCTGCTCATCAGCAGCAATGGATGGAACAACAGCGCGCTGAACAAAAACGGTTACAGGAACAACAAAGAGCACAACAACAAAAATGGAGAGAGCAAGCTTACAATTCTTACCCTCCACAAATGAACTATCAAGGTCAACCTGTACCTCCTGCTTATAATAACGTGCCAGGTTCTCAACAGACTGCGCCATATAATTATTACGGGCGATAAAGCTAATTTATTAAAAAACAAAACCGCGTCCTTAGGGCGTGGAGCGGGTTCACGGCTCTAGCCTGTAAATAAGAAATTATGTTATCAGTACAGGTTTAATTTGTAGGATGGATCAAGGAGTACTGTAGTACCTGATGGACTACACAGTTTGCAGTCCTGAGGTAAAACGCGCAGCGGTTCTACAGTGTTCCTTGAACTCACCTACAGAGGATGAGCGGTTTTATACACCCTTATAGGGTGAGATCAAAACCACGTTCTTAGAACGTGGTTTTTTACTTAAATATAGTGATTTGAGGTTGATATGATTAAAAATACTCTATCCATTATTGGAGCCCTTTGTATCGTTGTCGTTCTATGGGGGCTTTATATAATTGAGCCCGCATACCATCGCTTTAGTAGCTTTGATGATAAGGCTTTCGATACCTATAAATTATTAGCAGAAGACATATTAAAAACAGGTAATGCTGTAGAGGCGACTGTTTGGAAAATGAAAGTTGAAGATGATTTAAAAGTTGCGGATGTTGAAGAGGTGATGAATTTTGTGGCGAATGAGCACAACATTAAAAATGTTGGTGAATTGCCACTGTATAAACAGGTTGAGGCGAGTACGGGTAAACCTTTTCGTTTTATGAAAATCTATATGTTTTGTAATGCTCTAACAGCTGCAAAAATGGTGAGTTATAGTGATGCCTTCTCTGCTTATTTGCCGTGTCGAATTACATTGCTGGAAGATAAGACAGGTAAGCTTTGGTTATATTCACTTAATATGGATTTAATGATTTATGGTGGTACACCGCTTCCGGATGAGTTGAAAAAAGAAGCGTTAAAAGTAAAGAAAATTATTCTTGATATCATGACTCGTGGTGCAAGTGGCGAATTTTAATTTAGGTGAGTTTTATGTCTAATTCTAATGATACAAACTTAATGACTGGTTTTCAGGTAAAAAGGCAATTGAAATCTGTTAATACAGATAAGCCAGATATCAAAAACAGTTTACTTAGCATAGTTGATCAATTTCAATGCCTGGATCATATTGCGAAGTCTATTGGCTTGATTAAAGATGGTTTTCCTTTTGTAAACAGAGTTTCATGGAAGACTGTTTTATCAAACTTAGAGAAATCTAACGAAGGTGAAAATAAAGCAGAAAATATCAAACTTAATGATATTGTAGAAACTATTACCCGGTCGTCTGATCAACTTGAAAATGAGCTTATTCCCCAATTACAGAAGTGGCGAAATAACTGGATGTTAGAAGTTATTTTAATTGATTTTGTTTTATTGGCTTTGCTGGTTTTTCTTATTGCCGGTGTAACTCATACTCAAGGGGTATGGGCATTATCAAATATCAACATTTCAATACTACCGTTTTTATATGAACGCCCGGTATTTAGTTTGGTCGCAGGAATTATCATATTCATTAGTTTTTTCGTGATGCATTTTACTATCAGAAACTTTGTTGCTAATCGGCTTGCTATGAAATTAAAGAAAGAACCCTCAGAGTTTGATTTTGCGAATGCTTTTTTAAAAAATACTCGCATACAGCATAGTATTTTCAGACCGGATATTATTGGTTGGAATTGGCTAAGTCGAAAGTGTTTGTTAAAAAATCGTCATGCAGAATAAATTCAGCGTTAGTCTAAATTTTAGTATTTTTTGTAGGTCGGCTCTTCAGGCCGACGCCATGGTACAATAAATCCACATAAGTAATTATTAAAAATCAGAGTATTTAAGAACAAAAGTTGATGTTTTAGTACCGCATCTGCCTGAAGCTATCGCTCCTGCTAACGCCCCTTACCTACGTCCATGTAGGCAAAGCCCGACCTATAAAATAAAAAAAAGCCGCTTAAAGAAGCGGCTTTTTTATGTAACGTCCACCCAGCCTGAACAGGTCTGGGAGACATTAAATTACATTGCGTGAATACGAGTATTCAAACGACTTTTATAACGTGCAGCTTTATTCTTATGAATTAAGCCCTTGTTGCTGGTCTTATCGATAACAGAAACCGCAGCATTATAAGCTGTTGTTGCTTCATCTTTATTGCCAGCAGAAATTGCAGTCAATATTTTTTTAAGAGCAGTACGGAACATTGCACGGTAGCTCGCATTGCGTTGACGATGAGTTTCCGCCTGACGGGCACGTTTTTTTGATTGCGCTGTATTAGCCAAAGTAAGTCTCCTGACTCAAATCTGATACTGGAAAGCCGCGTATTTTGGCGATTTAGCCACTGTTTGTCAATGCCAATCTCAGTTAATTATAAGTAATTTAAATGCCTCTGGGTAAGAAGCTATTTGACGTGTTATCCTGCTAACAAATCAAGTAAAAACATGGGCTTACCTGCAAAGTTATTCATTTTAAGGATCTGAATTTTATTTCCTCCTCCCTTAGGGAGGGGGCTAGGGGGAGGGAACATTACAAATCACCCCACCCTCGGCAACTGCTCCATGCGTTGCTCTACCTCTTGCATCCGTGCAGTCGTAACCCTCCCCTTCAAGGGGAGGGAACATTTTTTAGCTTTATTTTATATAACAGGGATCCAATGGGATTATTTAGATCAACCGCAGTCGTTAGCAGTATGACCATGTTCTCACGGGTTTTTGGTTTACTGCGTGATATGGTTTTTACACGCTATTTTGGTGCTGATGCAGGCACGGATGCCTTTTTAGTCGCTTTTAAAATTCCCAATTTTTTACGTCGTTTATTTGCTGAGGGTGCTTTTTCTCAGGCTTTTGTTCCCGTTTTAACTGAGGTGAAGGCTGAACAGGGAGATGAAGC
>JAGLTQ010000114.1 GCA_023135195.1 Gammaproteobacteria bacterium
GCAACCGACATGTTGTAGTCCAATAAATAAAGTAACCAAAAACCACCGACTAAGGCGAGAGGTAAAGTTCCCATAATAATCAGTACTTCAATCATATTGCGGAAGTTTAAATACAACAACAGTACGATGATCAATAAAGTAAAAGGAACAACAATAGATAAACGTTCTTTTGCTCTTACCATGTATTCATACTGACCTGACCATGAAATTGAATAACCTGCAGGTAATACAACCTGCTCACTCACTACACGTTGTGCTTCTTCAACATAAGATCCTAAATCACGATCTGCTATGTCTACAAAGGTCCAGCCATTGGGCCTCGCATTTTCACTTTTAATCATGGCCGGGCCCATTTCAGTTTTAACATTGGCCACTTCACTTAATGGAATACGTGCACCTGTTTTTGTAACAATAGGCAGGTTACGTAAATCTTCAATTGAATCACGTAAATCACGCGGGTAACGAATATTAATCGGATAGCGCTCCAGACCTTCTACGCTGTGTGTAACGACCATTCCACCTACTGCTGTTTTAACAACTGCATGTACATCCGCAATGTTAAGACCAAAACGTGAAGCAGCAACACGATCAACATCAACCGTAACATAACGTCCACCGGCAACACGTTCAGAAAATGCTGAAACAGTGCCTGGAACTTTTATAACAACTTCTTCGATACGTTTTCCTATATCCTGCAAGACTTTTAAATCAGGTCCAGCAACTTTTATCCCGACGGGTGTTTTAATACCGGTTGCCAGCATATCAATCCGTGTTTTAATTGGCATAACCCAGGCATTAGTTAAACCCGGAAATTTAATTAAACGATTAAATTCTTCGCGCAACTTCTCCCTTGTCATACCTTCACGCCATTCACTTTTTGGTTTGAATAAGATGGTTGTTTCAATCATGGTGAGTGGAGCAGGATCGGTTGCAGTATCTGCTCGGCCAATTTTACCAAATACTCTTTTTACTTCAGGTACACTTTTAATTAGCTTATCAGTTTGCTGTAGCAACTCTTGTGCTTTACCAATCGACACACCAGGAAAAGTGGTTGGCATATACATTAAATCACCTTCATCCAGATCTGGCATAAACTCAGAACCAATTTGACTTAATGGCCATAAACCCGCTAACACGATTAAGAAAGATATACCCAATACTTCTTTTGGCTTGTCTAAAACATAATTGATAAACGGACGATAAACTTTAACTAAAAATACATTAACCGGGTTTTCATGTTCAGGTTTTATTTTTCCACGAATAAAGTAACCCATTAATACAGGCACTAAAGTTATAGATAAACCGGCAGCGGCAGCCATGGCAAACGTTTTTGTGAATGCTAATGGTGCAAACAATTTTCCTTCCTGTGCTTCTAAAGTAAACACAGGTAAAAAACTTAATGTAATAATAATTAAAGAGAAAAACAATGGTGGTCCTACTTCCATAGTCGCTTCACGAATAATGCGCCAACGGTTTTCATCGGTTAAGGGTTCTCGTTCAATATGCTTATGTACGTTTTCAATCATGACAATGGCGGCGTCCACCATGGCACCAATCGCAATCGCAATTCCCCCTAATGACATAATATTGGCATTCATCCCCTGTTGATACATGATCATAAATGCAACCAGGATACCAATAGGCAAACTAATAATAGCAACAAGTGCAGAACGTATATGAAACAAGAAGACCATACAAACAAGAGCAACAACTATAAACTCTTCAATCAGTTTCATATTTAAATTATCAACTGCACGATTAATTAAATTAGAACGATCATAGGTTTCAACAATTTCAACGCCTTTTGGTAAACCTTGTTTTAATTCTTCTAGTTTTATTTTAACGCGCTCAATTGTTTTTAACGCATTTTCACCAAAGCGCATGACAACGATGCCACCCACTACTTCACCTTCGCCATCAAGTTCAGCAATACCGCGACGCATTTGCGGCCCTAAACGAATATCTGCAACATCTTTTAATAAAACAGGTGTGCCGCGTTTATTAACCCCTAATGGAATTAGCTTGAGATCATCTATACCCTTAATGTAGCCGGTTGCGCGGATCATATATTCAGCTTCAGCCATCTCAATAACCGAACCACCGACTTCCTGATTCGCCATTTTAATTGCCATGCGAACTTTCTGTAGTGGAATACCGTAAGCACGTAAACGATCCGGATCGAGTACCACTTGATATTGTTTTACCATGCCACCTAATGTAGCGACTTCTGAAACACCGGGAACGGTTTGTAACTCATACTTTAAGAACCAGTCTTGCAAACTACGCAACTGGGATAAATCAGTTTTACCAGTGGGATCCTTAAGCGCATATTCATAAACCCAACCCACCCCTGTTGCATCAGGACCAAGTGCTGGCCGCGCTTCAGGTGGCAAACGACTTGCAACCTGACTCAAATATTCAAGCACACGTGAACGAGCCCAATAAATATCAGTACCATCTTCAAAAATGACATAAACATACGAGTCATTAAAAAATGAATAACCCCGCACCGTCACCGCACCGGGTACCGATAACATTGCCGTTGTTAGCGGATAGGTAATCTGGTCTTCAACCACACGTGGTGATTGTCCAGGATAAGTGGTTTTAATAATGACCTGTACATCAGACAAGTCGGGAATAGCATCAAGCGGTGTGTTCTTTACCGCAAAGATACCTCCCACTAATAAAACAGCAGTCATTAACAAAACTAAAAAACGATTCGTAAGTGACCAATCAATAATTTTTTCAATCATTTTAAATCACTCCTGCATTTTTGATTTTGTTATAGACTTAACAACATATCCGCTCTCACCTTTTTCAAGTTCAAACTCGACTTTATCGCCTTTATTTAAACCTTTGAGTGATACGTCACCGTTAATATCAAAATCCATTACCATATCTGGCCAATCTAAAGCCGGAATAGGATCGTGTGCCATATTGATTTTATTCTGCATCGGCATAAGTTCTTTTAAGATACCCGTACCCATGATCTTCTTAGACTTAACCATCTCCGCTTTCATACCGGTCATACCAGTATTAGACATAGCATCATTTGATGAAGACATTCTTGCAATACTGGCTTTTAAACTTGCTTCAGAATCAATTAAGAATTGTCCAGAGGTTACAATCTTGTCGCCAACATTGATTCCATTAATGATTTCAATAAATTCACCTGACTCAATCCCGGCAGTAACATCACGCGGTTGAAAACGTCCCTCACCTATAGAAACAATAACGCGCGTATCATTCCCCGTGCGAATAAGTGCTTCACGAGGAATAATAACCACTTCACGTTTTGCACCACCATAAATGGTCACATCTGCAAACATGTTTGGTTTTAATGCTTCATCCTCGTTATCAAATCGTAAGCGAACTTTTAATGTTCTTGTTTTAGGATCGAGACTTGGATAAATATATTCAACTTCACCTTCCCATTCACGTCCGGGTAAATAAGAAAGCTTCACTTCAGCCGATTGTCCTGCTTTTACCCAATCGGCCTGACTTTCAAAGACTTCTGCAAGGATCCATATGCTGGAAAGATCGGCCAGACTCATCACTTCTTTTTGTGGCATCACAAACATACCTTCACGTACATTTAGTTTTGCAACTATGCCATCTTGCTTTGCAAATATTTTTACAAATTGACTGGCTCGGCGTTTTTTATTGAGATATTTAATTTGCTCACTAGAGATCCCCAATGCTTCAAGTCGTTCGCGTGATGCACTAGAAAGACCTTTGTGCCCACTACGCAATGCTTGTAAATATTCTTCTTGTGCATTAACTAACTCCGGTGAGTAAACCTCAAATAACAATTGCCCTTTTTTAACTCGCTCACCCTCAGATTTAATTAATAACTTTTCAATCCAGCCTTTAGTACGTAAATGAATGTGTGAAATTTTGTTCTCATCAAAATCAACATAGCCCACCGTATCAATACGTCGCCATAACTTATCTTTTATGACCTTCGCAGTACGTACGCCCATATTATTTTCAACTACAGGAGATATTTTTACGGTAATACCATCTTCACCGTCATCATAAACAGGAACCAGATCCATTCCCATAGGTGACTTGCCAGGTTTATCCCGACGATAATTTGCATCCATAGGTGCAACCCAGTACAAAATTTTCTTTTCTTTTTTCTCTTCAACTTCCTTTTTAATTAAATCCATTCCACAAATTGGACAATTACCCGGTTTGCCCCTGATTATTTGTGGATGCATCGGGCAAACATAATTCGGATCAAGATGTTTGCTTGCATGTTCAACTGCAGTTTCTTTTTTATCTGTCGCAGTCATTTCCATACTGCTATCTTGTTCACTACATGCTGTTAATAAAACAGCAATCAATGAAATTGTTATTATTTTTAATGTATTCATTAAACTTCTCCAACAAAATAGAGTAACTGTGCTTGCGCTTTTTTATGATCAACATCTATTCTTAAAGCACGTAATTGCGTTTCCAACTCAATTATTTGTGCGCGCATCAATGAGGTGAATGCACCTTGACCAGCCTGATAAGAATATAAAGCAGCTTTAGAGTTTTCATGCGCTTTAGGCACAAGTATTTCTTTATATTTTTTTATACGTTGTGCAAGGAGTTTTTCTTTTGCTGAATTTATCTGCCAAACTCTTTTCAATTCACGTTTACGTTCTTCTCGTGAATTTAATGCACTATTTAATCTGAATTTACTTGCTGCGAGTTTTTTATCCTGACGATCACCAGTAAATAATGGAATATCAACCACAACCATGGCAGAAATAAAATCTGC
>JAGLTQ010000115.1 GCA_023135195.1 Gammaproteobacteria bacterium
TAAATAAAATTGTACCTGTTTTTTAATAGCTTTTATAAAACTAATATATGAATACAATTAAGAAAAAATTATTGTTACTGCTTACCCTTTCTATGGGGGGGAGCATGTTATTGGCTGGGATATCTCTAAGTATCATTATTAAAAATAATTATGAAGAGTCGACACGTACTGATTTTAATAATTATTATGAACGAGCCAGAAGTATCTTTAAAAAAATACACGTAGATACTCAATTTTTTTCAGATAAACTAGCTGTACGTGATACCGTAAAAACAACGTTAAATCTTATTTCTGAATACTCGGATATAAAAAATTATCAGGCAAACATATATGATGAAGAAAAGAAAAAGATTGCACGTATATTATATGAGTATGCAAAATCATCACAACTTCATGAGATAAGAGTCTATGATAAAAATGGATGGTTAACTGCATTCACAAGACCCGATTATATAGCGATGGGTATTGTGTCATTTAGCAAGGGTAAGCCGGTCATTTTTATAAAAAGGGAAAATAATGGTGTTTGGGAAATAACAAGCAAACTAAAAAGAAGCCCACTAATAAAAAATAATAATTTTAGTAAATTAAATAAAACAACCTATGTACATCATGAGCATGATCCAGAGAATGTAGTTGGTATTGAATCCTTATCAAATATTACAAGAATATATTTAGATGGTACAAAGAAGAGTGTTGGTAAGGTTTATATTTTTAACCCAATAAATTCAGCAGTTTTAAATACATTATCCAAAGGTTCAAATGCAAATCATGGCATTTTAATGCCAAATAAAAAATGGCTTGGTGATGAAATTAAAGAAATAAGCAGTGATTCAGCAATGCTTTCACCTCCACTATTTGATTATGAAAACGAGGTAGAGCAAAGCAGGATTGAAAATGATAATTACCTGATGAATTCATTTTCAGTTGGTTTATCTAATGGACAACATTTTTATCTGGTTTCAAGTCTTGATCGAGATATAGTTAACAAACAAATAGTTGAAACTATATTTGTTATATTTGTCGTTTTTTCTGTATTACTTCTTATATTATTACCTGTTGGTTTACTTTTTGCTCGCATTAGCATAATTAACCCTTTAGATAAATTAGTACAGGCTGCCCGGTCTTTAGAAGAAGGCAGTTATGAAACGTTTAAAGTTAAAGATAATATGGGGGAAGAAATAAGTACACTTGCCGAAGCTTTTAACTCGGCAATTCACACAGTAAAAGACCGAGAGGTTGATCTTCGTGCCGCACAAGAATCATTAGAACAAAGGGTTGAGGAGCGAACAACAGATTTAGTTCTTGTTAATGAAAATTTATTAAAAGAGAATAACATTAGGATTGAAGCTGAAAATAAACTGGCAGAGTCTACAAAAATGTTACAGCTTGTTATGGATAACATCCCCCAGTTCGTTTTTTGGAAAGGTATTGATTCAACATACTTAGGTTGCAACAAAAACGTTAGTACTGCCGCAGGTTTTAGTAGTCCTGATGAAATTATTGGAAAAACAGATTATCAGCTACCGTGGTCAAAAGAAGAGTCAGATTTTTATACCATGGTTGATCAAAGAGTTATGAAATCTGATCGGGCGGAATACAATATTCATGAAACACAGAAAACTGCGAGCGGTGAAGAAATACATATAGAAACGAATAAAGTTCCTCTGCATGATCTAAATGGTAAAGTAATAGGTATCCTGGGAACATATCAGGATATTACAGAGCGAAAAGTTTTCGAAAAAGAGATTGTTAATGCAAAAAATTTGGCTGAAAAGGCCAATCAGGCAAAATCAGAATTCCTTTCTCGAATGAGTCATGAGTTACGTACTCCATTGAATGCAATTTTAGGTTTTGCACAGTTACTGGATTTAGACCCTGAAATCAGTAAAAACCCCATGACTAAAAGTAACATCAATGAAATCCTTGATGCTGGAAAGCATTTGCTGGAATTAATAAATGAAGTATTAGATCTTGCTCGTATTGAATCAGGTGGATTAATTTTAAATATTGAAAGTGTTGATGCTTACGAGGTCCTTGATAATAGCCTGAAATTAACTCAATCATTATCTGAATCTCGTAATATTACTATAGAAAAAGATATTAATAATTGTAAGCCGCAACATGTATTAGCGGATGCTACAAGATTAAAGCAAATTTTTATCAATATGATAACAAATGCGATTAAATACAATAAAGATGGCGGCCATATTGCCATTCGTTGTCATGACAACAACAATAATCATATGATGATTAACATTGTCGACACGGGTATTGGTATTAACGAAGAAAATATAAAAAAACTCTTTATTCCATTTGAACGACTCGGTGTTGAGAACACGGGGATTGATGGGACGGGTATAGGCCTGGTTATATGTAAACAGTTAATTGAGTTTATGGATGGAACCCTCGGCGTTGAAAGTACCGAAGGTAAGGGTAGTAACTTCTGGTTTACCTTGCCTTACGACTTAGATCAATAAAATATGTCGGCTAGGTGTATTTTTTTAATATGTTAACAACGGCATTAATTAGTTTTCCAAGATCTTCTTTTTCAATAATGTACGGTGGCATTAAGTAAACCAGTTTACCAAAAGGCCTCACCCATACACCGGCATTTACAAATTCTTTCGTTATTGCAGCCATATCTACGGCATATTTCATTTCAACAACACCGATTGCACCTAATATACGAACTTCGTTTACGCTATCAAATGTTTTACAGATATTAAGTCCCTCAAGCATTTGTTGTTTTATATTCTGTATTTTATCTTCCCAGTTTGATTCAAGTAATAAATTTATACTTGTAAGAGCTGCCGTACAGGCAAGTGGATTCGCCATAAAGGTAGGGCCGTGCATAAATACACCGGGATCACCTTTATCAATGGTAGTAGATACTTCTTCGGTAGTGAGTGTTGCTGCCAGGGTAAGGTAACCGCCGGTTAATGCTTTTCCTATACACATAATATCCGGTGATACATCTGCGTATTCACAAGCAAAGAGTTTTCCTGTTCGACCAAACCCTGTTGCAATTTCATCAAAAATAGTAAGAACATTATATTTATCACAAAGTACTTTTGCTTTTTTTATATAATCTGCAGAATAAAACCACATTCCACCGGCACCTTGAACGATAGGTTCAATAATAAGAGCAGCTATTTCATCGGCGTGATTTTTTAATACATGTTCGAGTTCATTTAATTGTTCTTGATTGCATGGCTCCCCAAAACGAGCATTAGGTCTCTCGATAAATATTTGATGGGTAATAGTATCTTTAAATAAACTATGCATGCCAGTATCAGGATCGCTTACTGACATGGCCGCAAAGGTATCGCCATGATATGCCGAGCGGAGGGAGATAAAATGGTTTTTCTCAATATCTCCTTTTGCATGCCAATATTGAATGGCCATTTTCATAGCGACTTCAACGGCAACTGATCCGGAATCAGAATAAAAAACTTTTTGTAGTGCTGTCGGTGTGATCTCAATAAGTTTTTTTGTTAACTCAATAGCAGGTTGATGCGTTAATCCGCCGAACATGACGTGAGACATTTTTTTTATTTGTTTCGTTAGTGCCTCATTCATTTGTGGGTGGTTGTAGCCATGAATCATGCACCACCAGGAAGACATCCCATCAATAAGTTCTTTACCATCTTTAAGTTTGAGGCGAACACCATCGGCTGAGGCAACTTCATAAACGGGGAGATCAGAGTTTATTGCGCTGTAAGGGTGCCAGATGTGATCTTTATCTATATTGTCATTGTTCATGAGATGGTTGTTTTATATTTTTAGTTAAATGGAAACTGTCCTTGCGAAGGAATAAAATAACTGCGGCAATCTCAGGATGTAGAAGTAGAGCATGGAGATTGCCGCGTTAGCACTAACATGGTTGTCGAGTAATCCTTCAATCCAATGGAAACATCTTCCCCGGATTAAGAATACCATTAGGATCAAATTCTTTTTTAATTCGTTTCATTAAAGCCAGTGTGACAGGTTCAATTTCACGATCAACAAAGTCTCTTTTTTCTATGCCAACACCATGTTCACCTGAAAGTGTGCCATCAAGTTCAAGTACTAAATCAAATACGGCATCTAAACAAAGATGTGCATTTTTGTTTTGTGTTTCATCATCGGGGTTAAACAAAAGGTTAACGTGAATATTCCCATTACCCGCATGACCAAAGTTGACAATAGGAATGTCATATTGATCAGACAGTTTTTCAAGTCCATGTATCAGAGTAGGAATGTTTGAAACGGGGACTACGACATCTTCATTAATTTTCTTCGGTGAAATATTTCTTAATGCGGGGGATAATGCTTTGCGTGTTGCCCATAGGGCATCTACTTCTTCTTTTGTCGTAGCAATTTTAAATTCAAGCAAAGAATTGCTTTGGCTTGCTTTTTTAATATCTTCAGCAGAAAAGTCGAGCTGACTTTCCGGGCCATCAACTTCTACCATTAACATTGCACCGGCATTCGCTGGAAAGGTAATGTCAGAATAATCACGAATCATATCGATCGCTTTACCATCAATAAATTCAAGTGCACACGGTATAGTTGGTTGTGCCATGATTGCAGAGACCGCTTTGGCCGCAGATTCAATGTCGGCATAGATTAATTGCATGGTGCGTTTACTTTCAGCTAACGGTGTAAGTTTAAGTGTGGCTTCTGTAATAATAGCAAGCGTACCTTCTGAACCTATGAGTAAACGTGTTATGTCATAACCGACAACACCTTTTGAAGTGTAAACACCAGTACGAATCTCTTCCGCTAATCCTGTTACCGCGCGTAAACCAAACGTATTTTCTCGCGGTGTTCCATACTTGATGGTACGTGGTCCTGCTGAGTTATAGGCGAGGTTTCCACCTATTGAACAGTATGCACTACTGGTTGGATCGGGGGGCCAGAAAAAACCGTGCTCTTTTGCGATGTCTTGTACCTGTTGGTTTGTCACACCGGGTTCAACGACGATATATCTGTTTGCTGGATCTATTTTGATAATACGATTTAACTTTTCGGTGGAAAGGACTACGCCACCTTGTAGAGGTACCGTTGCCCCTGTTGTTCCTGTACCACGACCGCGAGCGGTAAGAGGTATTTTATATTCATTACATAACAAAACAATTTTATGGACTTGTTCATGTGTTGCAGGTTGCACAACCATATCGGGCACGGCATGACGTCGACTATTGTCATAACCATAACTCCAGACATCAGCAGGATCGGTAAGAATTTGATCTGCTTCAAGTATCTTTTCTATCGATTGAATAAAGCTTGAATTTAATGAAAAAGAATTTTCAGCCACAATATTTTTAATTAATCTTTTTCAGGGTAAAGAATGTTATCAATTTGATCACATAAACAATGAATAGTGAGCAGATGGACTTCCTGAATACGCGCGGTTGATTCTGAAGGAACTCGAACTTCGATATCATTATTCTTTAGTATTTTAGCGACCTGTCCACCATCTCGACCAGTTAGAGCAACGACAAGCATTTTTTGTTCATGTGCCTGTTCAATTGCGCGTACAACGTTTGGTGAAAAACCACTGGTTGAAATTGCAAGCAGAACATCTCCGGGTTTGGCCAACGCATCAATTTGGCGGGCAAAGGTTTCATCATAGTGATAATCGTTAGATATTGCCGTGAGTGCAGATGTGTCAACAGTTAATGCGATTGCGGCTAATGCAGGACGTTCTCGTTCAAAACGACAGACAAGCTCAGCAGCAAAATGTTGTGCATCTGCAGCAGATCCACCATTACCACAACTTAATATTTTATTACCTTTTTTTAAGGCATCAGTCATGGCTTCAATAGCAGCAGTAATAGACGAGTTAAGGACATCTCTGGCATCTTGTTTAGCCTGAATACTATTATCAAAAATAGATTTAACGTTATTTGCTATTGTCTCTGTACTCATTATATCTTTCCTTCATGCCCCAAAAGCATTTTGAATCCAGTCGAAATTAATATTATTGATGTTATTAGTATCAATTGAACCGGTTATTGAAACAACATCAAATCGTGCCGAGTATTTGTTCAGTTTAGCATGCCGTTGTAAATATACAGATGCTGTTTTAATTAATTTAGATTGTTTACCAGCGGTGATGGATTCTGCGCCACTTCCAAAATTATTACTGCGACGATAGCGAACCTCAACAAAAACAAGGCTATCCTTGTCTTGCATTATGAGATCAATTTCACCAAAGCGACAGTTGAAATTTCGCTCAAGTAATTTAAAGCCCTTTTTTTCTAAATATTCACAAGCAAGGCTTTCGGTAACTTCACCAAGCTCACGAGTTGTGACCATTACTGGTTCGCTTGTTCAAGTAATCTTGGACGTCCACTACGAAAGTAAACCCAACTAAGTTGTCGTTTAATTCGTTGTTTTTCATCCATGCTTAAACTTCCTGTTTCACCTTGATAGCGTTCATAGGGATAGGCTTTCAACGTATTTAATGCAGCGATAATATTAAATGCATCAACGCCCATTGCATATAACCGCTGGTGTTTATTACCTTCTTTTGAAATTAATTTCTCAATTTCATTGCGTAAGCCACGATGTAATGTGCTTTCTGTTAATACCCAGGGCATATCACCAAAACGTATACCATCCATGTCACGATCCCGTTCTGTGTTTAAGTTACCTGTATAGATATGCGAGGTTGCATATACAGGAACTTTACTTGCATGAAAGAATTTCAACTGTGGTCGAATTTGTCTTGCCTGCCGGGGGAAACCTGCGATGAATATAAAATCAATATCCTGACGGCGATAGGTTGTGTATTTTAATTTAGTTCTTAATAAGCGGGACATCTTACGATAGCGAGTTTTACTTTCATCAATATTTAATAACTTTCGTATTGGTAGCGAAAAATCATTCTTGCTTGAGTTATAGCTTTGTTGTTCAACAACACGGCCACCGATTTGTTCCCAGCGATCACGAAATGCTTTATATACCCGATCACCCCATGGTCCGGCAGGCGTTAAAACGGCTGCATTAACATGACCATCTAACCAGGTGCGCTCTGCAACCTGGATTGCTTCTTCTTCTGGAGACAATCCAAATTGATATAATTCTTCCGGGATAGAGCTTTCATTATTGATGTAGTTGAGCGCAAGAGTAGGAACGGAAAGATCATCCAGATCTGATAATTCTTTAATCGACGCTTTATTTAACGGACCAATAACAAATTGGGCGCCATCTGATACTGCTTGTTCATAAATATCACCAATGGATTTTGGATCTGCTTTTGTATCATAAATACGGATTGTTATATTTTCTTTATCTTTTTTAGCATAGTAAGAAGCTAATAAACCATCTCTTATTGCTTTAGCTGGATTTGCAAAGCGCCCCGTTAATGGCAGTAATAATGCAATATTTTCAGGTAAGGTTACATCTTCCTGTTTACGGTTACGTAAACCTTCCAGTAAAGATAATTTTACAGGGTGATTAACAAAACGGCGTTGCCAGTTATTAATTGATGCGCGCAATAAAGTTGGATTAAGTTGATATTTTTTAGATATGCGTACCAGTTCCATCCAGCCGCTTAATACATCAGGAGCTCTCGCAGGTTGTAGTTGTTGTAACGAACGTTCAGTCAAAAGAGCTAAAGATTCCCAGATAAGCTCCTGGCTTTTTAATTTTGATTCATCATCTGTCAGGTGGTTGCCTTGTAGAATATATTCTTCAGCCGTCGTTATACGATCCCCTTGCATTGAAAATGCTGTTGCGCGTAACTCATGATACTCTGCAAAAAAAATTGCTGGACTGTTACTTGCCAGTGGTTTCTTTAACTGATTTAAAACTTCTTCGGCATTTCGTTCTGCTAATGCGATATGGGCACGAGTAAGACGTGCCAGGTTTGATACTTTTAAAATGCTTTCATTAATGTGCAATGAATGAAGAAGTTGCACAGCCTGAGTTAATTGTTCTGCTTTCACATAAGAGATAACGGCTCGAAGTACTAATAAAGCCTGTTCTGTTCCGACCGCTCCGGTTGCTTGTTGATTAAAGGCGATAGCAGCTTCTGCATACTGCTTTGATAAATAGAGCTGATCAGCTTCACTTACTGCATCGGGTGAATAACCGGGCTTGCTTGCACAACTGGATAAAATGAGAGTAATGCCAATGAGTGCGAAAAGTTTAAAATAATGTTTCATAATTGTTTTGTCTGTTATTGTGGCTAAAGTTAACTTTTTATTGTTTTCGTTTTAATTTATTGATATTTACAATATCGTGATTTTACAACATTAACTGGAATTATACCGTGTCATTTAAAAAAGGTTCTTTGTACATCGTCGCAACTCCGATAGGAAATATGGGAGATATGACAGAACGCGCGCTAAAAACATTAACCGATGTTGATGTTATTGCAGTGGAAGATACACGTCGCAGTGGTCAATTATTGCACAACTTTGAAATATCGACGCCCATGATTGCGCTGCATGAACATAATGAACGTCAAATTTGTGATTCTTTATTAGAACGGATTGAAAAAGGTGAAAATATTGCCCTTATTTCAGATGCTGGTACGCCATTATTAAGTGATCCAGGGTATTTCTTAGTCAACCAGGCAAGAGAACGTGATATCGGTGTTGTTCCTATCCCGGGGGTATCCGCAGTAATTACCGCGTTATCTGTTGCGGGTTTACCAACCGATCGTTTTGTTTTTGAAGGGTTCCTTCCGGCAAAAACTACAGCACGCCAGCAAAAACTGGAAAATCTCAAAGATGATGGTCGAACCCTGATATTTTATGAAGCACCGCATCGTATTATTGAAATGCTAAAGGATTGCCAGAAAGTCTTTGGTGGCCAAAGAAAGGTGGTAATTGCACGAGAACTGACTAAAACCTTTGAAACGGTGCATGGAGATGTATTGGATGCATTGATTCCGTGGGTAGAAGCGGATGAAAACCAGAAAAAGGGTGAATTTGTCGTATTGGTGCAAGGTGCCGAAGCTCGTGAAGATACTGGGGTTGATGCTGAATCTGAACGTATCTTATTGATTTTATTAAAAGATTTACCCGTTAAACAAGCCGCTGCTTTGGCTGCGAATATAACCGGGTTAAAAAAGAATGCACTTTATCAATACGCAATTAAGTTGAAAGCTGAATAGAACTAAAAAAGAGAAAAATAGCATGTTTATGGATATTTTGATTTTTATTGGCATCGCATTAGTTGGTTTTGCCGTTTTTGTGCTCCCTATTTTTCTTATTTCTGATCATATTGGAATGTATTATGGCACTCCGATCATTGCCGCGATTTATACTGCTGGGCTTACGGTTGGGGTGCTTTACTGGAAACCGCTTGGTCTTATAACTATCGGCGTTATGTGGTCTGCCGCATTGTTACCGATCATTATAGGCTGGTTGATGAGCGTGAGGGATAAGGAAAAAGACAATCAAATTTAAGAATATATGATTTTTTCGCTAAATGATTGATTTATATAATAGATAATCAAGTATACTCGCATCCGGAGTTGGCCAGGCAGTCGCGCTATTCTGTATTTATTTAGGTAAATATAAAGAATAGGGAGGAAAGTCCGGGCTCCATAGGGCAGGGTGCCAGCTAACAGCTGGGGGGCGCGAGCCTACGGAAAGTGCAGCAGAAAATATACCGCCTAAGGTTCTTTTCGGAGAAAACGGTAAGGTTGAAATGGTGCGGTAAGAGCGCACCGCGTCGGTGGTAACATTCGACGGCATGGTAAACCCCACTCGGAGCAAGACCAAATAGGGGAACAACGTGTGGCCCACATGGTTCCCGGGTAGGTTGCTTGAGATGCATGGCGACATGTATCCAGATGAATGACTGTCCACGACAGAACCCGGCTTATCGGCCAACTCCACTTCTATTTAAAATTTTTCGATTGATAGTTCACAATACATGAACTATAGTTCATATATTGTGAACTATAGATGTTGTTATTTATTATGAGCCAGTTAGGAAATGCACTATTTACCACCACTCAGCAAAAAGTATTGGGTTTATTGTATGCACAGCCTAATAAAAGCTTTTACATCAAGGAAATCCTAAGGTTAACAGGAATGGGAGTCGCTACGATTAAGCGAGAGCTAGATCGTATGCTTTCGGTGGGTATTTTAACCATGACACCTATTGGCAACCAGCACCATTATCAAGCAAATCAAGATTGCCCCATTTACTTTGAATTGCAGGGGATAGTAAAAAAAACCTTCGGCATTATGGATGAACTTAATTTAGCCTTATCACCACAGGCAAACAAAATAGAATGGGCGTTTATCTTTGGTTCAGTTGCAAGTGATAAAGAAACAACTGCTAGTGATATTGACCTAATGGTTATAGGTGAAGCAAGTTTTAGTGATGTCGTTAGCACACTTTATTCAACACAAGAAAAGTTAGGTCGAGAAATAAATCCTAAAATATACAAGCAAGAAGAATGGATGCAAATGTTAAAAGAAAATGATGCTTTTGTTAAAGAAGTATTAGCAAAACCAACAATGGATGTTATAGGTGACGGTAATGAGCTTAGAGAATTTAGTCGGTAGAACATTAGAAAAAATTGAACCTGATGCCTCTGTCATAAATAGATTACTTACATCAGCCGAACGAAATATATCAGATTCACATGTAATGGAAATTAGTTCAGAAAATCGTTTTGATGCCGCTTATAAAGCCATTATGCAACTATCAAATGCCGCACTACAAGCAAACGGATATCGTACTTTAACAAGCAAACCTGGCCATCACATGACGATGATCCAAGTATTGAGTTTAACCATTGAGCTTGATAAAGAAACAGTGATTGTTTTAGATGCTTTAAGAAAACAAAGAAATGTTGCTGATTACTCCGGTCATATTGTACCTGCTAGTGCGGTTGACGAATGCGTGAAGTATGCAGAAAATTTATTGCATGATGTTAATTATTGGTTGAAAGAAAATAAGCCGGAATTGGTTACTTGAATTTTATGAGCTTGTTAACCGTATATTAGTGAAATCTGTGTTCCGCCCCCGATTCTTCGTTAATAGGGCTATAGTACTATAATAACGCGAATGTAAATTAAAGGTATATTCTATGGAAACAAGTAAAGCCTTAAATATTCTGAAAAAAATTAAACCTGAGTTGGTGGAGCGCTTTGGGGTTGTTCGTTTAGCTTTATTTGGCTCGACAGTACGAAATGAAGCAAAGGCTGGTAGTGATATTGACATTATCGTCTCGTTTAATGCACCTGCGACTTCAAAAAGCTATTTTGGTGTGCAATTTTTATTAGAAGACGAGCTAGGTTCCCCTGTCGATTTAGTGGTAGAGAAAGCCATGCGCGCAGAACTTCGTTCATTTATTGAAGGAGAAGCTATTAATGTCTGAGCGCGAATGTTTTTCTATATCGATGATATGATCGAATTTTCTGAGAATGTTATTAGCTACTGCACTGGTTTAGATCAAGCAGCTTTTGAGAAAAAAGGGCTAACTTATGATGCGACAGTGCGTAACCTAGAGTTAATTGGAGAAGCTACATCTGCACATACCTGATGAAATACGAAGTGCTCACAGCAGTATTCCTTGGCGGATGATTATCGCAACACGTAACAGATTGATTCATGGATATTTGGGAATTGATAATGATATCTTGTGGAGCATTATAAATGCTGACATTCCTTCACTTTTAAATGAATTAGAAATGCTAAAAACATCACTTAAATAATAAATTTCTTTTACTTGTTCTATTTTTGATTATTAAATAAGCAGCTCAACTCCTAAATAGTTATTATTTCACTTTAACTAAAATTCATAACTTATTGATTTTCATCGTTAAATATATTTCTGTTTTTTCCCTTTCCGCGACCTCTTCACCTTACAAAAGTACGCTAAGTCCTTGTCTTATAAGAAAAATGTGGACTAGTCGACTTGCAGAGTGGGTATTTTGTGACTATAGTGTGAATAAGTGGATCAATGTGGGTAGAAGTGGATCATAAAGCAATAAATAAGCTTTAGGTCTAATTCTAAAATTGGAGGGGTCGGAACTTGTTCCGAGGAGTTAATACATTAAACCTGGATGCGAAGGGTCGCATGGCTGTGCCGAGTAAATATCGGGA
>JAGLTQ010000116.1 GCA_023135195.1 Gammaproteobacteria bacterium
CAAGTTTAGTGATGCCGGTTTCTGAGCGTTGCCCGGTAACACGGCCAAGACTGGGCTCGATCAGCCAATCACCGAGAATAAAAGAGCCTTCATCGAGTAGGTTATTATCTTTATTCATAAGCCAAATATAAATACATCCTTATAAATATCGCACTAACTTATTGATATTATTTGATTCATCAATCTTCATATAAAATTCATGAAACCTTCGAACTTCCGCCGTAAATTCTTGCGCCCTTTTATCTAAAGTTATTCGAGTTCAAGCTGAATTCAAACCTAAACTTATACAAGGAGTAATATTATGGCACATGAATACGCTATCGACACAAACGAAATAAGCTCATTACCATCCGCAACGGTTTTAAAACGAGTCCTCGTTTTACTATACGGCTTACTGGGATATATCGCAGGTGTTACTGCACTTTTGTGGTTCATCTTAGCCATGGGTGGTCTCGCACCTACAGCGTTTAGCCCACTGCAAAGCACATCAACATCTGCTGCAATTTCAATTAATGTGGGGTTAATTGTCTTATTTGCTTTGCAACACAGTGTAATGGCACGTCCTGGCTTCAAGGCTTTTATGCGGCGCTGGTTACCACAAGCAACTGAACGAGCCACATTTTTATTATTCACAGCTATTACACTTATCGTCGCAATTGTTTTTTGGCAACCCTTGCCAGGAGTAATGTGGCAAGTAGAGCAAACCGCTTTAATGATTGGCTTATGGGCATTATATGCATTGGGCTGGACATATTTATTACTCGCAACGTTTGTGACTAATCATTTTGAGTTAATGGGACTACGTCAAGCCTACTTTTTCTATCGTAATCAATCTTATCGTAGTGTTCCATTTACAAGAAAGTTTATGTACAGCTATAGCCGTCACCCAATGATGCTAGGTTTATTTATTGGTATGTGGTGTGTACCAACGATGAGTATCACACAATTTATTATGGTTTCTCTACTTACGCTGTATGTATTTATCGGGCTCTTTTTTGAAGAAAAAGATTTAATGAATGAACATGGTGAATCTTACAGAAAATACAAAAATGAAGTGGCAACCTTAATTCCAAAAATATATTAGTAAGAAAAATGTCATGCGTTACATTTTATAGAGAATATTTCAGCGCCTGACAAAATTATTTAATTTTAATGAAACTTAAAAAGAGCTGGAGGTGTGATATGTCTGGATTTAATGTAGTACGTTTTACTGTTAAGAATGGTATGGATGATAAATTTCTCAGTGAAAATAAAAAATTCACTTTTGATGTCCCTGGATTTAAGCGTGGGAATATGATCAAAACAGGCGATCATAATTATTGTTTTATCGCTGAGTGGGATTCGGCGAGCGATTCAATAAATGCCGAGAGCAGTATGGTCGAGATGCTCGATTGTTTTCGTGACACCCTGGAAGATAAGGGGGATGGAAATGGCGTTACTGATTTCGTAGTTGGTGACGCAGTCGTTGAATATCATTAAATAAATCAAAAAGGGCTATAAACGGGACGCAGTAACATGCGTCCCATTTTTTATTAAAAATAAAAAATTCAAGCCGATGTGATATCGGGATGAAAACCTAGAGAACGTAATCTCTCTAACACTAAACCGGGTAAACTTGTATCCGCTTCATAATCGATGGTTAAATCATGTGGATCGTGGCGAGGATGCTCAACATCTGTAACATGTGGAATGGCTAAAATTTCATGTTTAAGTTTCACAATTTCTCGGGTAGATAGACACTCATCAATATAAACTGTAATGCTATTCATAATAATTAACTCCTTTCAATGTTTGTCATTTTCTCTTTAAAAATAGTCACACTTTGAACAATTTACAAGAAAGAATGTCGAAAAAATTACTGCAGTTTAATCTGCAATTATTCGAATAATAATTTAATCTATCAGCCCCTTTGATTATTAAGGGAACTAGCCCATAAATTATAAAAATAAGGGTACAATGGATTTCTTTTAACCCCAAATAGTCAAATAAATGCCTCAAGTAAAACTTACTGAATACAGTCATGGCGCCGGTTGCGGCTGCAAAATTGCCCCCGGTGTTTTGGAAGAAATGCTTCAAACCTCCACCGCGCCATTTCAAGATCCACGTTTACTGGTGGGCAATGAAACCAAGGACGATGCCGCTGTATATGACTTAGATAATGGTTTTTCTGTTATCAGTACCACCGATTTTTTCATGCCTATAGTCGATGACCCGTTTGAATTTGGGCAAATCGCGGCGACTAATGCAATCAGTGATATTTATGCCATGGGCGGTTCCCCTTTGATGGCCATTGCCATATTTGGCTGGCCAATTAAAAAACTCAGCGCCGATATTGCCGCACAGGTTATTGAAGGCGGACGCCATGCCTGCAAACTGGCCGGTATTGCATTAGCCGGTGGACATTCTATCGATGCCCCCGAACCTATCTTTGGTCTGGCCGTTACCGGTCAGGTTAAAAATGCACATGTCAAACGCAACAGTCAGGCAAGCGCTAATTGTGATTTATTTCTCACCAAGCCATTGGGTATCGGCATATTAACCACCGCAGAAAAAAATAAGGTTCTGAAAGGCGAACATTCCCGTATTGCCATTGAAACCATGCTGCAGTTAAATAAGCCTGGCGCTGAATTCGCTAAACTACCTTATGTTACTGCGATGACCGACGTAACAGGTTTTGGCTTAATGGGTCACCTGGCAGAAATTTGTGAAGGCAGTGGCTTGCATGCCAGGGTGGATTATCAGGCCGTACCTAAATTGCCTGAAGTTGAAAACTATATTTCATTAGGTTGTTCTCCCGGCGGTGCGCAACGTAACTTTGATAGCTACGGACATCACTTAAGTGACATGACCGAACTACAGAAAAAAATACTCTGCGATCCCCAAACATCTGGTGGCTTGCTAGTTGCAGTTGAAAAAAATCAT
>JAGLTQ010000117.1 GCA_023135195.1 Gammaproteobacteria bacterium
GATGAATTCCGTAAGCATCGTTTGTTAAATGGTTTAGATGATATTGGTTTAACCATGCAACATGTTGATGACATAAAAGCATACGAACAACGCCGTAGTGCAGAAGCACCGTGGTTGTTTAACTAAGGCGAAAATAGTTAATTAATGATATTAACGCAAAGGTCGCAAAGGCGCGGAGAACGCAAAGCAGTTATTTTTTACTTTGCGCCCTTTGCGCCTTTGCGAACTTTGCGTTTATTCACAGAAATTAAGAAGAGACGTAAATTATGACTAAGAAAATTGCAGTTCTACCCGGTGATGGTATTGGACAAGAGATTGTTGCAGAAGCGGTTAAAGTAATTGAAGCATTAAAAGCCGATGGCCTTGATGTTGAAATGGAGCATGGTTTAGTAGGCGGTACCGCCTATGATGAAACTGGTTCACCATTGCCTGAAGCAACCTTAAAACTCGCTAAAGAATCAGATGCGATTTTACTGGGTGCAGTGGGTGGGTATAAATGGGAGTCGCTTGAGATTGCAGTTCGACCTGAAAAAGGTTTACTCGGTTTACGTGCTGAGCTGGATCTATTTGCAAACTTACGCCCAGCTATTCTTTATCCACAACTGGCTGATGCATCAACGCTTAAGCCTGAAGTTGTTTCCGGTTTAGATATTATGATCGTACGTGAGTTAACCGGAGGTATTTATTTTGGTGAGCCACGTGGTGTGCGTATTTTAGAAAATGGTGAACGCCAGGGTTATAACACGTTGGTTTATAAAGAGTCTGAAGTTAAACGTATCGCTGAGGTTGCATTTGATATTGCACGTAAACGTGATAGTCGTGTTTGTTCTGTTGATAAGGCGAATGTTTTAGAAGTAACAGAAATGTGGCGTGATGTTGTTAACGAGTTACATGAAGATAATAAAGATATTGAGTTATCACATATGTACGTTGATAACGCAGCAATGCAATTAGTTCGTGAACCAAAACAGTTTGACGTTATGGTGACGACAAATATGTTTGGCGACATTCTTTCAGATTGCGCAGCAATGTTAACCGGTTCAATTGGCATGTTGCCATCAGCATCATTAAATGCAAAAGGCCAGGGTATGTATGAACCAATTCATGGTTCTGCACCTGATATAGCAGGTCAAAATGTAGCAAACCCATTAGCAACCATTCTTTCAGTTGCAATGATGTTACGTTATTCACTTGATGAAAGTGCCATGGCCGACCGCATAGAAAAAGCAGTCGATAAAGTGCTCGATCAAAATTTACGTACGGCAGATATTTTCTCGGATGGAATGAAAAAAGTCAGCACTTCAGAAATGGGTGATGCAGTAGTGGCTGCATTATAAGGCAAGGAATTAAACGCAAAGGACGCAAAGGCGCAGAGGGCGCAAAGTTTTTATTTGGATGTTGTTTTCTTTGCGTTCTCTGCGCCTTTGCGAACTTTGCGTTATTAAACTAATTTGTAAAAGAGGTAAGTAAGATGAAAAGGGTAGGGTTTGTAGGTTGGCGCGGCATGGTGGGTTCAGTCCTTATGCAACGTATGCGTGAAGAAAATGATTTTAATGATATCGAACCTGTTTTTTTTACCACATCACAAGCAGGACAAGCGGGTCCTAATGTGGGTAAAGATGTACCTGCATTAAAAGATGCAAACGATATCAATGAACTTAAAGCGATGGATGTCATTGTTACTTGTCAGGGTGGCGATTATACCAATGCAGTTTACAAAGATTTACGTCAGGCGGGTTGGGATGGTTACTGGATTGATGCTGCTTCATCTTTACGTATGGTAGATGAAAGTATCATCGTACTTGATCCTGTTAATAAAGATGTTATTAAAAGTGGCTTGGTAAATGGAAGCAAAACTTTTGTGGGTGGTAACTGCACAGTAAGTTTAATGCTCATGGCTGTGGGTGGCTTATTCGAAAAAGATCTTGTCGAATGGATTACGCCAATGACATATCAGGCTGCTTCAGGTGCGGGCGCAAAAAATATGCGTGAGTTGATTCGTCAAATGGGTGCGATAAACGATAGCGTTAAAGTAATGAATGATGATCCTGCCACCGCAATTCTTGATATCGATAAATGCGTAACAGATTTTATTCGCAGCGATGCTTATCCAACCGAGCAATGGCCAGCACCTCTTGCGGCAAGTTTAATTCCCTGGATCGATGTACCGCGTGATAGTGGTCAGACTAAAGAAGAATGGAAAGCACAAGTTGAAACCAATAAAATTTTAGGTCGTTCAAGCAATCCTGTGCCTATTGATGGTTTATGTGTGCGTATCGGTGCAATGCGATGTCATTCACAAGCACTGACTATTAAAATGAAACAGAATGTACCAATGGATGAAATTTATGACATTTTAGCCAGCCATAATGACTGGGTAAAAGTCGTTGCCAACGAACCTGAAGTGACAATTAAAGAACTGACTCCTGCTGCTGTGACCGGCACGTTAACTGTACCAGTAGGGCGCATGCGTAAACTTTCAATGGGTGATGATTACTTATCAGCATTTACTGTTGGAGATCAATTGTTATGGGGCGCAGCAGAACCTTTACGTCGTATGTTGCGGATACTGTTAGAAAGTTAAAAAAATTTAACCACGGGGAACACGGGGGAGCACAGGGAAAGAATAACTTATTGTTTTTCCCAGTGCGCCCCGTGCCCCCAGTGGTGAAAATCGTTTTTTATTTTTGGTGAGAATAAATGATTAAAGAAGTAGATATAGCAATAGTTGGTGCAACCACTCAGGTTGCAGAAACATTACTTGAAGTTTTGGAAGAGCGAAAATTTCCTGTTGGACAAATTCATTTGTTGGATTTGGAATCATCGTCGGGGGCACGTTTAGAGTTTGATGGTTATGCTTTAAAAATTGGTGACGTTCATTCTTTTGAATTTTCACAAGTACAAATTGCTTTTTTTGTTTCTACTGAAGCAGTATCAAAAGAGTTTGCAGAAAAAGCAGCAAGCCAGGGTTGTATCGTTATTGATCGCACTCCTGCTTTTAGAATGGATAAAGATGTTCCGCTTATTATTCCTGAAGTGAATGAAGATGCGATGGAAGGAGTTCATAAGCGAAAAATAATTTCATCACCAAGCTGTACCAGTATTCAAATGTTATTAGCATTAAAACCAATTTACGATGCCGTGGGTATTAAGCGTATTAATGTTTCAACTTATCAATCTGTTTCAGGTTCAGGAAAGAATGCAGCAGAAGAGTTGGCTTCACAAACTGCAGCATTATTAAATTTTCGTGATGTGAAATGTAAAACCTATGCAAAACAAATTGCCTTTAATGTTTTACCGCAAGTTGGTGAGCTTCTTGATAACGGTTATACCGATGAAGAAATGAAGTTGCTTTATGAAACACAAAAAGTTTTAGATGATGAGTCAATCTCGGTAAATGCAACGGCCGTTCGTGTGCCTGTTTTTATTGGGCATGCAGCTTCCATCCATATTGAAACAAAAGAAAAAATTTCTGCTGAAAAGGTTCAGGACTTATTGCGACAAACAGACGGGATTGAACTGGTAAATGATCAGCAGACAGGTGGTTGGCCGACACCGGTAACGGAAGCGGCAGGTAATGATTCTGTCTTTGTTGGACGAGTGCGTGAAGACCTTTCATCTGAAAAGGGGATAAATCTGTGGGTTGTGACGGATAATATGCGTAAAGGAGCAGCAACAAATGCTGTTCAAATAGCAGAAATTTTGGTAAAACTTTACATATAAGCTATAGTTACTGCATACTTATAAAGAATTTTCGAGCTATATTTAGGTAAGTTGTTGAAAAATAAGAAAATACACCTATATATGGCTGTTGCGTTGAGGGACGCTAAATGAAGTGGAGAGTAGTTATGCTGCGTAAGCTAGCCGTTTTTATTGTATCAGCTGGTCTAACGATGTCGCCTTTGTCGGTTCAGGCATTGGGATTTGGTGGAATTAAGTTAAAGTCATCTTTGAGTGAAAAATTGAATGCAGAAGTTAGCCTGTTATCAGCAACTGCAAACGATGTTCAAAGCCTGACTATAAAGCTTGCGACAGAAGAAGCCTTTTTGCGTTCTGGCATTAACCGAACTGCACTTCTTAATAAGCTCAAGTTTAAAGTTAAGCAAAATAGTGACGGTGAATACTATATACATGTAACAACGTCAGAAGGCGTGCGTGAACCCTTCATGAATTTCCTTTTGGAAATGAATTGGAAAAATGGTCGTATGCTTCGTGAATATACTATGTTAATTGACCCTCCTGGTCGTGCTCCAAAACAAATTGCTGAACCTGCACCTGTCATTGCAGAAACAATATCTGCAGAACCTGAAGTTGAATTTGAAGAGCCTGTTATAGAAGCTGAAGAACCAACTCCATTTGTGGAACCTGTAGCAGAAATTGAAACAACTGCAGAAGTCGAAGCTGGGTCATCTGTAATAATAGAAGAAGAGCCTGAGGCTGCTGTAATTGAAGAAGAAGCCGTTGCAGAAGAACCTGTTGTCGCGATAGAAGAAGAGTCTGTAATAGAAGAAGAGCTTGTTGCAGAAGCTATTGAGGTTGAGCCAGTTGCTGAAGTAGCTGAACCAGATCTTGTTGAAGAAACTTCTGGAGTTGAAGAGGCTTTCGAGAGTGATGACATCTGGCCACGTATACCATTAGCGGCTTATGGTACTGAAGAAGAAACAATTACTGAAGAGCCTGTAGAAATCACTGAAGAAGAAGGTGAATTGGGCGATTTGGATTACGGAATTACAAAAGCAAACGATAATCTTTGGAATATTGCTGAGAAACTGCGTCAAGGTGATGACAGTGTCAGTGTTTACCAGGTCATGATGGCTTTATTAAAAAGTAACCCGGATGCCTTTATTGATAATAACGTTCATCGTTTAAAAGTAGGCCACGTATTACGTATTGATGATCCTACTGTTTTAACGTCCATATCACGTAAAGAAGCCGCGAACTCTTTCATTGAACAAACGGGTAGCTGGAATAGTTATCGCCAACAAGTTGCTGAAGCTGCTGGTGTTCAGCCCATTATAGCTGGTGGAAATGTTGCAGAAAGTGAAACCGCTCCAACTGAGACGACGGGTGAATTAACTTTATCCTCGCCTGATGGAAAAAGCTTAACTGCGGGTGGTGGTTCAAATGAAGAAACATTAAGTAATGATTTAGCGACAATGCAGGAACAGTTGCGTCAGGCTAAATCAGATTCAGGCACAATGCGTACGCGCAATGTCGAATTAAATAATAAGTTGCAATCACTTGAAGATGAGCTTAATCGTTTACAACGTTCACTCTCTGTTAAAGATGATGAATTAGCTGCATTACAACAACAGCTTTCCAGTTTAAATCAACAGCCTGCTGTAGAAGCTCCACCCGTTGTAACGGAAGAATCAGCAAAACCAGAAGTGGCTGAGCCTGTTGTCGCAGAAGAACGGGTAAAACCAGAAGTGGTTGAGCCTGCTGTTGTCGCAGAAGAACCCGTAAAACCAGAAGTAGTAGAAGCGCCGGTCGCTGAAGTTAAGCCTGAAGAGCCCGCTGCTCCTGCTGCAGAACAGGGAATCATGGATACTGTCATGGGTATTATTGCTTCAGTTGGTGGAATTGTAGCGGGCTTGAATTTAGGTAGTGACTCACTACTCTTTATTGCTGCTCCTATCCTGCTGGTCTTATTAATTATTGTTGCCATTGTTATTAAGCGCCGTCGTCAAGGTGATAACTTCCAGGAAAGTATTCTTACCGGCACAGCATCTGCTGCAGATGGAGCGGGTACTGTAAGTGGTGATTCAACAACTTTCTCTGAAGAGTCCTCATTCCTGAGTGATTTTGCTATGAGTGGTGCAAGCGCGATTGAAGCAGACGATAGTGAAGTTGATCCTCTTACTGAAGCAGATGTATTTATGGCATATGGTCGCTATGAAGCGGCAGAAGAGCGTTTAAATGAAGCGATTCAGCACGAACCAGATCGTATGGAGCTTCGAGCTAAGTTACTTGAGTTACATCACGCAACACAAAATAAAGATGCATTTGAAGCCGCAGCAGAAGATTTCTATGCCAGCCTGGGTGGAGCAGATAATCCCTTATGGGATAAAGTAGTCAGCATGGGTTCAGAGATAGCACCTGCGAATCCTTTATTTAATCAAGGCGGTGGTGCGGCAGATATTCCGGCCGCCTCTGAAGTACCCGCAATTGACGATCCTGGTATGGCGATGACAGATAGTCAGGTAATGGATATTGGTTTAGAAACAGGTGTATTTGCTGCCGCAGATTTAGGTGTTTCATCGGATGCATCTGCTGATGATATGGATTTTAACCTTGATCTTGGTGACATGGGTGAAAGCACAGCCGGTGCTGAACCTGATATGGACTTTAATCTCGATATGGGATCAACGGAGTCAGCTGATGATGCTGTAACGGAAGATGCCGGACTTGATTTTAATCTTGATATTGGTGGTGATGCTCCTGCAGAAGAACCAGCAGCAGATCTGGATTTTAATCTTGATATGGGAACAGAGGAGTCTGCCGATGCAGGTGGCCTGGATTTCGATCTTAATATTGGTGGTGAAGAAACTGAAGCTGCTGATGTAAGTTTAGATTTTGATGCAGGAACTGATGAAGGCTCATTAGATTTAAATCTTGATGCTTCAGATACTGCCGATGCCGATCTTGGTGGTGGTGATGAAGTTGGAACAAAATTAGATCTCGCGAAAGCCTATATTGATATGGGTGATCCCGAAGGTGCACGTAGCATTCTGGATGAGGTAATGGATGAAGGAAGCAGTACACAAAAAGAAGAAGCGCAATCGTTATTGGGACAAATTGCGTAAAGCTCTACTTTAAGTTGATTAAGTTAAACAGGTTCTTAACCTTTATAACTTTCAACTTATATTTAAAGCCACGCCATCATTGGTGTGGCTTTCTTGTTTCTACATTTAGGGTATAAGAAAAGTACATCAATTATGAGAACAGCAATATGAGAATTGCTTTAGGCATAGAATATGATGGTCGCGCATTTTGTGGGTGGCAGTTTCAGGACCATTCACCGTCTGTGCAAGAGGCTGTCGAAAAGGCTTTAAGTAAAGTTGCGAATCATTTTGTGCGTGTTGTTTGTGCGGGTCGAACTGACACGGGTGTACATGCCACTGAGCAAATTATTCATTTTGATACGGAGGTCAGGCGTGAGCCTTACCAATGGGTGAAAGGGGTTAATGCTAACTTACCAGATGGTGTGACAGTCTTGTGGGCTCAGGAAATGAGTGATGAATTTCATGCGCGTTTTAAAGCTTTTCGTCGGGCCTATCGTTATGTCATCTTTTCCCGAAATGTCAGGCCGTCCTACTTAAATGGATTAGTCACCTGGGATTATCGTGAGCTTGATGAAGAGCGTATGCAACAAGCGGCTAAGCATCTAATAGGTGAGCATGATTTTTCTTCCTATCGCGCGTTAGGTTGTCAGGCGAAGTCACCGGTTCGTACACTTTATCAGTTTGATATTACTCGTCATGGAAATTTTATTTTCCTTGATATTGAAGCTAATGCATTTTTACATCACATGGTAAGAAATATGGCCGGTGTATTAATGACGATTGGTGCAGGTGAGCAGGAACCAAATTGGGCTAAAACAGTCTTAGAACTTGAGGATCGTACTTTAGGTGGGATTACTGCTGCCCCTCATGGCTTATATCTGGTTCGGGTAGATTACCCTGAAGAATTTGTTTTACCCAAAATACTTAATTTGCCATCATTTGCATAATTTCCAGATCTTTAGTCAAATAAACCTATGTAAATTAGTAAAATGGAGCTATTTTTATATGTATACATTTAATAGCGTAAGTTACTGTTTTATAAAAAATATATCTTAATTATCACTAATATTAGTTTATCAGCTATCGATAATATAACTGGAATAATACATTTATATACATAGTTAAATTCTATTATGGAGGAATGAGCCATGAGTTGTTCTCACTCAGTAGATTGTCCATTATTTGCCCAGTTTGCAATGGAGCCTGCATTGGCTGTTTGGAAGCAACATTATTGTGATGGCGATTTCACAAAATGTGCACGTTATCAAATAGGCTTAAAAGGTTCAGTTGTTCCTTTAACATTAATGCCAAATGGCAAGATGATTGAGCGAAAAGCCAAAACCAAAGAAGAATTAGGAGGAACTGCTTTATTTAATGCCATTCTGAAAGGACGTGCATCGATGGTTAAATCCATGTTTGCATCAAAAATGTCATCAGTTCAGGTTATTTCATCTGATGGTTCCACTCCTTTAATGGCTGCAGTAAGCATTGGCAACCTTGAGATAGTAAATATATTACTTGAAGCGGGTTGTAATCCCTTTAAGACAAATGACAATAACATTAATGCATTAATGGTTGCAGAGAAAAAGAATTTTCCTGATTGCGCTCAAGTCATTAAAAATTTTATGGAAGCGAATCCGGAATTGAAAGGCCAGGCAACGGAGGCCACAAATAATATTGAAGTAGAAGACGAGATTAAAGGTGTCGTTAGTTTTTTGAAAAAACTCAATCCATTTAGTCGTTAAAAAAGAGGGTTTGAATATGGAATACTGGGAATGGTGGATAGGGGCATTAGCTCTTGGATTGTTTTCTGTTTTTTTTAGTTTTTTAACAGGAAAACCATTAGGCGTTTCTGGTAGTTGGTTAAGTATTGCAAGACGAAAAGAGGATGCAATATTAAAAGCTTCTGCAGAAGTACTTGATGGCGATGAAGAACAGGTTAAAGACGATCTTATGGCGATGACCATGGCCGAATTTGGTGATGATGCTCTTGCTGAAATTTCTGCTGATACTCCTCAAAGACGTGAAGGCGAGGCTAATGCTGAAGTTTCAAACGAGGTTAAATTAAAGCAAGACTATACCCCCTGGACAGTACATGTGTTTTTTTTAGTAACGATGTTTTTGGGTTCTTATTTAGCGACTCTAATAACAGGTGATTTTTCTTTAACTATTGAATTGAGTGCTCTTCACACCAGGATTTTTGAAAATACGGGTGAAGCCTGGATAGCATTATTATTTGGGGGGATGATGGTTGGCTTTGGTACACAAATGGCAGGTGGTTGTACCTCGGGTCATGGCTTAAGTGGTTGTGCACAACTTGTTCCAGCTAGTTTGTTATCTACAGTTGTATTTTTTGGCAGTGCAACTGCACTTACAATATTGATGAACTCAATGATGTAAAGGAGGATTGTTGATGTTTAAAAAATATTTGATTTATGGTTTATTAGGTACAGCAATGGGCTTTATTCTTGCGCGTATTGGTTTTGCCGACTACGATGAAATAAATAAAATGTTTGCCTTTATTGATTTAAGATTACTTTTAACCTTTGCTGGTTCTGTAGTCGTTCTTATGATGGTTGGTTTCCTTTTTCGTGGCCGCTTTCCTCGTCAGGATAAATTTATTCAACCAGGAACAGTACCTGGCAGTATGCTATTTGGTTTTGGTTGGGCGGTGACGGGGGCATGTCCAAGTCTTGTTTTTGTACAGCTCGGTCAGGGACACTTACCTGCTTTAATGACACTATTTGGTATTTATTTAGGTGTGGTTCTTTATCGTAAAATGCATGCTAAATACTTCTTATGGGATGTAGGTTCGTGTAGTAGCTCATAAGTGGTGTAAATTTCTGATTGTTGAAAAGGGACTTCATATTGAAGTCCCTTTTTTTATTTCAAAATTATGTCAACCGATTGCTCTGAGAAACGTTATTAATATTGTAGTGATTGTTATTTTAATAATGACATTCGCGGAATAATGTATTTTTGAAAAAATATTAGGAGCACAACATGATTTTGAAAAAAGTATTTACTACCGGTTTATTCATGAGCCTTGCAGCAACTTCAGCTGTTATTCATGCTGAGGATGAAGTGCAAACTCAGACAAGAACGATGAATATGTTACAGCAAGGAAGTATTTATGCTGAGAACGAGGGGCGTGATTATACGCAGAGTGAAATGAATCAGGAACAAAATAAAAATCAGTATCGTTATGGTGCTGGTGCTGATAATGACACTGGCAACGGTACGAAGACCAGAACGCGTAGCCGAGATGGTTCAGGTTCAGGTAGCCAAAAACAATATGGTGGCTCTGGTGGCGGTTCACGCAGTGGAGGCGGCCGCCGTTAAAGTGTGATATCGATGATATACAAAGACAGTAATTTAATTATTGCTGTCTTTGTAATCTAATCGATTAAGGGTTACCAAATTTTTCATAACTCCACTTCATAAGCAGGGGAGGTAATATAGTAGTAAGTGCAATAACGATAACCATACCGGCATAAATTTCATTATTAAATATATTACTTACCCGTCCTAACTCGGCAAAAATTAATCCGACTTCACCTCTGGGTACCATGGCGAGCCCAACCATCATACGCATTTTCCATGATTCTTTTATAAATAAAGCACCTGAAAATTTTCCAATGACAGCGACAGCAAAGAACAAGAGAGAAAAGCTCCATATAAAAGGCGATGACCAGTCAATCTCTCTAAGGTTTAAAGACAAACCCACCATAACAAAAAAGATGGGAGTAAATAATTGAATAATGGGGCGCATTTCACCTTCAATTCGATTGGAGAAAACTTTATCTGCTCTTAAGGCAATACCAAAAGGTAAAAAGAAACGTCGGGAAAGGGCCAGTCCTGCAGCAAAACCACCCAGTAATTCGGGGGCACCAACTTCATGCGCTAACCAGGCAAAGAATAAAACAAGTGAAACCATAGTGGTTGGTATTAGCCCCGGGATTTCACTGACGGAATCATAACGATTAATAAGTAGCGACATCATTTTTGCTGCGATGGGGGCTAAAATAAAGAATGCGCCAACAAAAATCAGTACTTTGCTGGCATTGATCATATTGATACCGCCACCGATAGAAAATTCATACAGCAAAGCTAATAACACAACACCAAGAATATCATCGAGTACAGCGGCGCCTAAAACTATTTGCCCTTCTTTTTCCTGTTGGCGCTTTAAATCGGATAAAACTCTGATGGTAATACCGATACTGGTTGCAGTTAAGGTACCACCTATAAAAAGCGAAACGAGCATGGATAAATTGAATGCCCAATAGCCTAAGCTAAATCCCAGGGCAAAGGGAACAACGAGTCCGCCAAGAGCAACAATAAAAGATTTTTTACCTGTGTTGGCAAGACGGCGAACATCGGTTTCCAAACCAACCTGAAACAGGAGCATGATGATCCCGATTTCGGCAAGCAGTTTTAGAACTTCATTAGGTTCCATCCATCCAAATAAACTTGGGCCGAGGATGATGCCGGCAAATAATTCACCAATTACTGATGGTAGGTTTAATCGAACAGCAATTTCTGCCATAAGCCGGGCAGCTAATAATATAGTAAGAAGGTAGAGAAAAAATGTATGTGTCTCCACTCTTATGGCTCCAAATTATTAAGGTGATGGTTATGTTAAACCCTATGTATATACATCATATAGCATTAAGTTATGCTTATGCACGACCTCTTTCATGCTCTGAACCACGACCTAATAAATGTGCGATGTCATGCCCGATTACCAGGAGAGTAGGTGTTAAGATCAATGTAATGAGAGTTGCAAACATTAATCCATAAGCCATCGCCATAGTGAGAGGCATGATCAAGCCATCTTTACCGCCAATACCATAAGCTGTTGGTAGTAAGCCTGCTACCGTTGTTAACGTGGTTAATAAGACAGGACGAAGTCTGTTTTTAGCCGCAGAGACAATAGTTTGCACAAGGTTTGATTCAGGCTTATACGCTAATCCCCGGTTAACCTCGGTAACCATTATAATCGTGCCATTAACAACAACCCCGACTAAACCTAATGTTCCCATTGTAGAGAAAAAGGATAATGGCATATTATGAAAATAAAAGGCCCAAATGACGCCAATAATGGCAAAAGGAATAACTGACATAACAATAAAGGATTGGCCAAATGAATTAAGTAATAAAGCAACAACCAGGTAAATAGATACAAGTGCGACGATACCTGCGGTTAAGAAACCACCAAATATTTTATTTTGCTCTCGTGCTTCACCTGCAAAAGAAACTTTTAATTCAGGGTGTTTTAACCAGCTACTTTTAAATTTATCAGATACTTTTTTCTGAATTACTTTAGGGCTTGTTAACAAAGGATCTAAATCAGCACTAATTGTTTCAGTTCTAACAGAATTTACATGTTTGAACTCCAGTGGGCCTCTGCCATGAGATAGTGATAATAAATCACTTAAGTTCATTACTTGTCCGCGATTATTTTTAACCGGGATTTTGAATAACATGTCCTGGTTGTCACGGTATTTGGGATCAACAATAACTCGATATTCAATGGTTTCTTCAACACTTGTTGTTGAGCTTACCAGCATGCCATCATAAGTTACACGTAATGCATCTGCGACGTCTTTAACTTTTAATCCAACTTCAGCAAGTTTTTTATAATCAATATTGACGATAAGTTGATCTTTGCCTGATTTATTATCTGTTTCAACATCCAGGATACCAGGTAATGAACTTATAAACTTTTTAATATCTCGTGCTGTTTTTTCTCTTAACGCATCATTATTTGCACTAATACGAATTTCAGCAGGTTTACCTATGGCAGGACCGACACGTTTTTTCTCAAAAATTAAAATTTCATCTTTGTTAGTCGGGACAGATTTTCTCAATGATTCAATAATATCGTCTGCAGTTCTGGAACGGCTGGCTTCACCGGTTAAGAAAACACTAATTAATCCCCAGTGACTATGATCACCCCGGTTTTGCGTTAAAGTCGTAGATAACGTACCAACACGAGTGGAATAGGATTCGAGCTCATTCTTAGGTATTTTTTCAATATGTTTTTCAAGTTCTTTCAAGCGTGTTTCTGTTGCTTCAAGTGATGCGCCACGTTGCATTTCCAGTTTTAAATAAAAACGCTCGACACCATCTTGCGGGAAAATTTGAAATTTCATTGAGCTTTTAACAAGAAATATACTCGACATAAGTATCAATATCATCGTCAATAGAACGAGGTATCGACGGTGAAGCAGATTTTCGAGTAAATTTTGATAGAAATTTTCTACTTTTAATATCCACTCGGGTTTACTTTTTGTTTTTAAATTTTTCCCTGATGTCAGGTGATGCGGAAGTAAAAAGAAACATTCAAACAAGCTCACCATGAGTGCAACAATTACTACAGCAGGAATTGCCCAAGCAAATTTTCCGGGCATACCACCAATGTAAAACATAGGGCTAAAGGCTAGTATGGTCGTAATACTAGCAACCATAACAGGACGCCACATTGCTCTTGCACCTTTTAGGGCTGCTTCTTTGGGTGATAATCCTTGTTCCTGGTAGAGCGTTATTTTTTCAGCAACCACAATGGCATCATCAACCAGTAAACCTAGCACCAGAACAAAACCTGCAAGTGAAATAGCATTAATGCTGACTCCAAAATAGGGGAGTATGATGAAGCTACCAAGAAGTGCGAAAGGTACACTCATTGCTGTCCAGAATGCAGCTTGACGACTTAATGCCAGCATAAGGATAATAGTCACCAGGGTGAAACCAAGTATGGCATTGCCGCCAAGAACCTGAAGTCGTAAACGTGTTTTTGTTGATTGATCGTTTGAATAAGAGAAGCCAATACCTTCGGGTAAGGTTTTATTTGCCATATGTTCCTTGACCCTTTCCAACGTTTTTATTATATCTGCATCTCTGTTTTTACGGATAACCAGGTTCATGCCTGGCTTACCTTCGTTGCGGACAATAAAGTTTTCGTCTTTTTCCCGTAGAATAACATTGGCAATGTCTTTAATTTTAACAACTTGCCCTGAAATATTGGCACGTAAAATAACGTTTTCCACTTCTTTTGCGTTATTGAATTTATTTAAACTGATAACAGTTTGTTCGTTCATGTAAGATTCAAGAGTTCCGCCAGTTGTTCGTAAATTACGTGACTGAATTGCAGCAAGAACTTCAGATAAACTTATACGTAATTTTCGAGCTTTTATTGGATCTATTTCAATATGGATCTCCCGATCAAAATAACCAATTTTATCAACTCCGGAAACACCTGATAATGATTCTATTGAACGCTCAAGAATAGGCAGTATATTTCTTAATTTACTGTGTTCGCCAAATAAGTTTATTGAAATAATGGGAGTATCAGCGGTTGAAATAACATCAACAATTGGAAGGTCATCGAGATCCAGTGGTAAGTCTCGTGTTTGATCGACAGCTTGTTTGATATCATTCACAATAACCGTTAATTCTCTGGCATTCGCATTTTCATCTGCCTGAATGATAATAGATGAAAAGTTTTCTCTTGATGTTGAGATAACTTCATAAAGACCATTAACTTCACGAAGTTCCTCTTCAAGTTTAGTTGTTACATTTAATTCCACATCTTCAGCAGATGCACCACGGTATATTGTGCTTACTGTAATTTTATTAAGATCTACAGCGGGGAAGCCTTCTTTCTGAATAGTAACCATTTGATTGAGGCCAAATATTATTACAGATACGAACAAAAGCTTAACTAACATCGAGCGTTGCAGGAAATATTCAATAAGGCTATTCATGGTTATTTATCTCCAGCAGAGGTGTTGGTATTCAGGTTTGCAGTCGCGCTGTAAACTTCAAGGTTACGATCAAGTAACTCACCAATTTTTAATTGCAGAGTGAGTTGTTGAGTAAATAGTCGTTCACGATTCAACCTGCTTTCTAAATGTGAAGTTTGATCTCTTAATAATTCAAACAGATCTAATTTACCTATTCGATATAAACGTTGTTCTTTTTTAAGTTTCTTTTCGCCCAGATTGATTTTTCGGTCTATTGACTTTATAGCAATTTTTAATTGTGATGCTTGTATTTGTAAGTTTGCCAGAGCTGATTTTGCATCAATTAATCGTTGCCTGGTATCAGATTCGATTTGATGTTTTTTGGCAAGTTGTGACTGATAGTTACCACTGGCCTGGCGGTTGCCTAATGTATATTTATATTCCAGCATAATTGAATAATCATCTTTATTGAAACTTGAATCATGTGCATCACTTAAGCTGTTATCAATACCGTGCCGGGTGTAACCAACGCTTAAATTTAGATCGGATGACCTGGCATTATCTTTAGCATCTAAAAGCAGGTCTTGTTGTTTTTGCAGGGTATCGAGAATATCTTTAAGACGCGATGTGGTTGCTAAATAATTTTCATTTCTTAAAATATTTTGTGCTGAAGATAATAATTTTGAGTTCTTAGGATTTACAGG
>JAGLTQ010000118.1 GCA_023135195.1 Gammaproteobacteria bacterium
TTGTTGAACGTCAATTTGTTGAAGTCATCATTGCACCTAAAATCAGTCAGGATGCGATTAAAGCCGTAGCAAAGAAAAAGAACGTGCGATTACTTGAATGTGGCGAATGGAACAAAGAACCAGGTCAACGTTTAGATTTTAAACGTGTTAATGGTGGTTTACTTGTACAGGATGCTGACTTAGAGCTTTATAACGAACTTAAAGTTGTAACTAAACGTCAGCCAACTGATGAAGAAATGAAAGATTTATTATTTACATGGCGCGTTGCAAAATTCGTTAAATCGAATGCGATTGTCTACGGTAAAAACAACATGACTATTGGTGTCGGTGCAGGCCAAATGAGCCGGGTTAACTCAGCTCGTATTGCAGGAATTAAAGCCGAACATGCAAGTCTTGAAGTAAAAGGTTCAGTCATGGCAAGTGATGCATTCTTCCCCTTCCGTGATGGTTTAGACCAGGCGGCTGAAAACGGTATTACTGCTGTTATTCAACCCGGTGGTTCAATGCGTGATGATGAAGTTATTGCTGCAGCAAATGAACATGACATCGCGATGGTCTTCACCAGCATGCGTCACTTCCGTCATTAATTGGGAGGCTAGCTCTCGCCCTTTGTAGGTCCGAATTTATTCGGACACAGAGTTGAAAATAACCTCTAATGTTAATTCGTTACCTCAGCGTGCGAATGATACCCTCTCATATATTTCTGATGAGGGGCACTATGATTCGCACCTACAAAATCAATTACAACCTTTTGATTCTACTCCAGCCTTTACACCTTTTATAATTTCAAATTGATCTTTTACCTGACCTGACTTATTTATAAAGTAGGCTTTTAATTGATTTTTATTCACATCAAAAACCATTGAGCCTGCTTCTTGTAAAGCGTAAGGCATTGCCGGGTGATCTAAAGGACCATTATCAACCTTGGATGAAGAACCTATAACGGTATAAATAGTTCCTGAGTTAGCGCTAATATTATTAGCTTTTTTCTTATATTTATTTTCTTTTGAGCTTTCTCTAATCATACCGCCAGTAAATGTTGATGAAACATCATAATGGCAGTTAATTAATTCTGAACGTTCATACATATGACTGTGCCCTGATAAAATAAGATCAACCCCTGCATCTTCCAATAAAGGAAGTATATTTTCTCTTACCTTAAATAAACGACCACGGCTGTCCCTTTTATCATCTGAATCATGTGATCCTTTTGTATAAGGAGGATGATGAGAAAAAACAATTAACCACTGTTGTTTTGTTTCTTTTAAATCTTTCTTTAACCAACTTAACATTTCACCATCAACATCAAGATCACTCTCTTCTGTATCTAATATAACAAAATGTATGTTGGCATAATCAAATGAATAATAATGTTCCGTGCCTGATGCGACACCACCACTTTCAGCTTTTGTTGGGAAAGTAAAAAGATCAAAGAAAACCCAGCGACGTGCATCATGATTGCCATAAATTGGCCATACAGGTGTATTACGTAAAATAGATTTGTACGGTTCAAAAAAACCCGCTTGAAATTGTTCATTACTACCTGAAGGATATGCGTTATCACCGGTTGTTAACCAAAAATCGAGAGGTGATAAATCCAGCGGTGAACGAGGATTTTTCTTGATCCAACTTAGCATTGAATCTCGTACTTGCTCTTGAATAATGTTTGGATAACCCTGATCACCTGTGA
>JAGLTQ010000119.1 GCA_023135195.1 Gammaproteobacteria bacterium
GTTTTCACACAGTCTGGGCCAAGACTGGACATAAAATCTACCGCATAATTCCACCATACATATACTGATTAAAGCTTGCGATATCCATGCTGACACCACGGAACAGGTGATCAAGGCTCATAATCGCCTGCTCGAGTAACAACACAGAGATATAAGGGTGCTCGACGCGTAGGCGGTTATACATCACTTTTGAGATGCGTAATAAGCGGGTATTTTTACTCATGGCACGAATGCGGGCAGACCGCGGTTGATTATCAAAAAAGGACATGGAGCCCATAAGCTCGCCTGCTTCTAATTCGCCAATTTCGACTTCTTTGCCCTGGTTGTCATGAAAAAGCCCCGTTACACCTTCAATAACGAAGTACAAGGCATCACCAATTTCACCAAAATCAGCAATAATATCGCCTTTTTCATATGAAACTGCTTCGGTGAACTCAAGAAAAGTATTAACTTCTCTAATTGTGAGGGATTCACAGAATTTATTCTGACAAAGCACATCGTTGAGTTCGAATTGTTCAGTAGTACGTTGATGTGGCATGGCGGAACTCCTGGTTGTGTATAGGGTCGAATGTGAAGTATTTGTGATGGGGTAATGTTATCAGTAGCTTGCGATTATAGCTGAGATTGAATACCCTGAATTTTGAAGAATATTGTAAAGGAAAATGATAAAAATGAAATTTAAATTATTTATGGCTATTTTGCTAACAGCATTAATGAGCAATGTGGCTACCGCTGCGATCGATGAAGGCATTGAATATAAGCGGGTAATACCTGCGCAGCCAACAATAACAAAGAAAAAAATCGAGATTGTCGAGTTATTTTGGTATGGCTGTCCACACTGTTTTTATTTAGAGCCAGATTTAGAAGAGTGGGTAGCTAAAAAACCGGAAAATGTGGTTTTTTATCGTGTCCCAGCGATATTTAGCCCCGCATGGGCGCTTCACGCACGTGCCTTTTATACAGCGAAATCTTTAGGGCTCTTTGAAAATGGTAAAACAGAATTTCATAAGGCATTTTTTGATGAAATTCATAAAGACAAAAAACGTTTAAATAATAAAAAATTAATCCAGGCATTTTTTGCTCGATTTAGCGTTTCAGCTGAAGATTTTAATAACACTTTTGATTCATTTTCTGTAAATACCAAGGTTAATCGTGCCGCAACTTTATCGAAACGTTACCAGATCGAAGGTGTACCAAGTTTGATTGTGAATGGTAAATACCGGACAGATGGCCCAATGGGTGGTGGCCGTAAGGGCATGCTTAAGGTTTTGGATTTCTTAATTAAAAAAGAATCAAAAAAATAACATTTTGATTCAAGCTTTTAAATGATGAAGCCGATAGGATTTATAGGCATAAGGAATTAGTAATGAAAGCGGCAGAGTTATTTGTAAAGTGTTTAGAAAACGAAGGTGTTGAATACATTTTCGGTATTCCGGGTGAAGAAAATCTGGATATGATGGATGCTTTACTGGATTCGTCAATCACCTTTGTCACGGTACGGCATGAGCAAGGTGCTGCTTTCATGGCAGATGTCTATGGGCGCCTTACCGGCAGAGCGGGTGTTTGTATGGCGACCCTGGGTCCGGGTGCAACGAATCTTATAACGGGTGTTGCTGATGCCAATATGGATCATGCACCGGTCATTGCCATTGCGGGCCAGGCCAGCACCCATCGTTTACATAAAGAATCTCACCAGGTTTTAGATTTGGAACTCATGTTCCAGCCTATTACCAAGTATTCCTCGCGTTTATTAACGCCGGACATTATTACTGAAGTTGTGCGCAAGGCTTTTAAGGTGGCACAAACTGAAAAAACCGGCGCCTGTTTTATTGAATTCCCGGAAAATATTGCCGAGATGGAAGTGGAGGATGAACCATTACCTGTTAAACATGCTCACTCTCCAGAGCCACCTGCAGAGCGTGTTGATGTCGCTGCTGAAATAATTTCGAATGCGAAAAACCCCATTATTCTTGCCGGCAATGGGGTAGTGCGTGGTAAAGCGTGGAAACAGTTAGATAATTTTGCTGAAGAATTATGCATTCCGGTGGCAAATACTTTTATGGCAAAAGGTGTTATTCCCTTTAAGCATGAAATGGCATTGGGCAGTGCAGGCTTGCAAGCGAATGATTATGTTAGCTGTGGTTTTAGTAAAGCCGATGTCATTATTTGTATAGGTTATGATTTGGTTGAGTACCATCCATATCTTTGGCACCCGACAAAAGATCGCACTATTATCCATATTGATCAGTCACCTGCAGAAGTAGATGCTTATTACCCTGTTGCGTGTGGAGTTGTGGGCGATATTAAACATTCTTTATTACGTATTATGAATTTAGCCAGTCCAAATACCGGCAACCATATGCGTGCACTTCGTGAAGCGCTTATCGAAGATATGAACCAGCACAAAGATGATAACTCTGTACCGATGAAACCACAGAAAATTATCTGGGATTTACGTACCGCCATGAACATGGAAGATATTGCGATCTCAGATGTGGGTGCGCATAAAATGTGGATGTCGCGTATGTTCCGCTGCGAGCTCCCTAACACCTGCATTATTTCAAATGGTTTTGCTAGCATGGGTATTGCAGTACCCGGCGCGATAGGTGCAAAGCTTGCTTTTCCTGATCGCAGCATTGTTGCTGTAACCGGTGATGCAGGCTTCTTGATGAACTCACAAGAAATAGAAACTGCTTTGAGAATAAAGACACCGATCGTTATATTGATTTGGAATGATTCTGCTTACGGATTAATTGAATGGAAACAAATGAATCAGTTTGGTCGTAAATCAAATATTGATTTTAAAAACCCTGATTTTGTTAAGTATGCAGAATCATTTGGTGCTAAAGGTTATCGTATAGAAAAAGGTGAAGATTTATTACCAACTCTAAAAAAAGCTTTAGCGGATAAAACAGTAAGTATTATTGATTGCCCGGTAGATTATAGTGAAAACCTAAAACTCACTGGCAAGTTAGGTGAAATGGTTTGTCCAATCTAGATTCAAGTCGAACTTTACGAATTTTAAGTTACAACCTTCAGGTTGGTATTAAAACAAGTAAACCAAGCCACTATATCACTGGCAGCTGGAAACATTTAATTCCTCACTCGCAACGTTTAAGTAATCTGGACAATACCGTTAGTTTTTTAGAACAATACGATATCGTTGGTTTACAGGAAACTGATG
>JAGLTQ010000012.1 GCA_023135195.1 Gammaproteobacteria bacterium
TGAGTCTGAAGAACGTGCGGGTGGTGCAGGTAATGTCGCTTTAAATATTTCAGCTTTGGGTGCAAAAGCCTCCTTAATGGGGTTCACCGGTGATGATGAACAGTGCCAGGCATTAGAGAAGTTATTAAAACCGGTTGGAATTGATTGTCTCTTTGATAAATTAGCCGGTGCCGCAACAATTACCAAGTTGCGCGTCTTGAGTCGACATCAACAACTTATTCGTCTTGATTTTGAAGATGGTTTTGAAACTCAAAAAGCAGATAACTTACTAAAAAGTTTTCAGTCACAATTATCTAATGCTGGTGCGGTTGTATTATCCGATTATGGTAAAGGCACATTACGCCAGGTGCAGGAATTTATTCAGCTCGCACGTAAAGCGGGTAAAATTGTTTTAGTTGATCCCAAAGGATCTGATTTTAAAAAATATCGTGGCGCAACATTAATCACGCCCAATATGCATGAGTTTGAAGGTGTAGTGGGTTGTTGTGAAGATGATGAAGATATTGTAACCAAAGGCCATGATTTGATGACGAGCCTTGAGTTGCAAGCTTTACTGATTACCCGCAGTGAACGGGGTATGACGTTACTACAAAAAGATCTTCCTGCCATTCACTTACCAACCCACGCGAAAGAAGTTTTTGATGTAACAGGTGCCGGTGATACGGTTATTTCTGTTTTAGCTTCTGCACTTGCAGCGGGTGAATCATTTGCCGATGCTACGGCTTTATCTAATCTTGCCGCCGGAATTGTGGTGAGTAAATTAGGTACTGCAACAGTCAGCATGGATGAGTTGCGTCGCACTATTAGAGAGCAGCATCAGATTCAACGCGGTGTCATGGATGAAGATGCATTGTTTGATTTAGTTAATGAATCAAAAGAACATGGCGAAACGGTAGTTATGACCAATGGTTGTTTTGATATTTTACATGCCGGTCATGTTGCTTATCTTGAGCAGGCGCGTGAGTTAGGTGATCGCTTAATTGTTGCCGTAAATGATGATGATTCGGTAAAACGATTAAAGGGCCCGGAACGTCCGGTTAATACAATGGAAAAACGCATGCGTATGTTAGCTGCGTTAGAGTGTGTTGATTGGGTAGTGCCTTTTTATGAAGATACTCCTACACGTCAAATTTGCAGGTTGGCACCTGATATTTTAGTGAAAGGTGGCGATAACGATCCTGATAAAATCCCCGGTGGTGACTGTGTACGTGAAGCAGGCGGAGAAGTAAAAGTGCTAACATATATTGAGGGTGTATCAACGACGGGTATTATCAGCACGATTCGTGAGACTGAAAAGAAAATTAAAAAGTAGAATATGCATGAACTCTTTGGGTAAGAGTGTATTTAAAAATTTAAATATAAACTGGCAATCACTGGTCATTGCGAGAGAACAAAGTGACCGCGGCAATCTCATGAAGATTAGCGCTTATCCTATATGACAATTATGACAATATCTGATTCAAAAAATAATAAAGCTAACCAACTTAATGTCGATGTTGTAATTTTTGGTGGTGGCATAGCCGGACTTTGGTTACTTGCCCGATTACGTCAGGCAGGTTATCAAACACTCTTATTAGAAATAGAATCCCTCGGCGCAGGCCAAACCCGTTATTCACAAGGCATTATTCATGGTGGTACCAAGTATGCGCTAACCGGGAAGTTAACCGCATCATCAGAATCTATTTTTGCCATGCCGAAAATCTGGCGTGACTGTTTACAAGGTAAGGGTGAGCTCGATCTCTCTTCTGCAATGGTTTTATCTGAACACCAATATATGTGGTCAACGCCAAGTTTAATGTCGCGCTTATCCGGCTTTTTTGCCAGCAGGATCGTACGCGGACGTATGGTTGCCGTGAAAAAAAATGATCGTCCTGCTGTGTTTCAGAATAAAAAATTTAAAGGTAAAGTGTATCAGCTGGATGAACCGGTGTTAGAAGCTGCCAGTGTAATTAATGCGCTCGCGACACCGAATATGAATAATATTATGCAGATTAAATTGATGACGAAATTTTCTGAGAATCAATTTAATGTAGAAGCGGCTGATGGTGAGACCTGGAATATAACCGCAGAGAAGATCATTTTGTCAGCAGGTAAAGGTAATGCAGCTTTATTAAAACAAATGGGACGCACGGTTCCTGAAATGCAATTACGTCCATTACAAATGGTAATGGTACGAGGTGGCCTGCCTGAAAAACTCTATGCACATTGTTTAGGTGCGAGTGTAAATCCTCGTATTACAATTACCAGCGGTGAAGATAAACAAGGGAATATTGTTTGGTATCTGGGCGGTCAATTGGCAGAAGAAGGCATTCATCGAACCTCAAAAGAACAAATTAATAAAGCAAAAAAAGAATTACAGTCGTTAATGCCATGGTTAAATTTTTCTGTAATGCAATGGGCAACATTAAACATCGATCGTGCAGAACCAAAACAAAAAGAAGGACAACGTCCCGCAACGTCTTTTTATTTTGAAGAAAATAATATTATTACAACATGGCCAACTAAATTGGCATTAGCTCCAAATTTAGCAAATGATGTGCTTAAACGATTAGAAAAACAAAATGTAACCAAAAGTGCTGCGATGGAGATGCCTGAATTTAGCCATGCTTCAATTGCAGACTTACCCTGGCAGGAAGAAGATAAATGGCAACATTAATAAAACGTCAAATGGGCTCAACCGGTATTGAAATTAGCGTACTGGGATTAGGTACCGTTAAACTTGGACGCAACAGGCAAGTAAAATATCCCAGTGGATTTACCATTCCGAATGATAATGAAGTGCGTGACTTATTAGCTTTATCAAAAGATCTGGGAATTAACTTTATTGATACTGCACCTGCTTACGGCAACAGTGAAGAACGCCTAGGTCAGCTAATGACGAACCCAAATGACTGGGTGATTATGACGAAAGTCGGAGAGATTTTTGAAAACGGAAAATCAAGCTTTGATTTTTCAGCTGAGCATACTCGAATGAGTGTCGAACGAAGTTTAAAAAGATTAAAGCGCGAAAGCCTGGATATGGTATTAGTACATTCCAATGGTGATGATATGCATATCATTAATAATGAAGGCGCGCTTGAAGAACTAGATAAACTAAAGCAAGAAGGTCTAATTCAATCTTACGGCATGTCGACTAAAACAGTAGAAGGCGGTATGTGGATAGTTGAAAATACAGATGTGGTTATGGCGACATTAAATTTAAGTGATGATCATGATTTGCCGGTGATTAAACATGCTCATGAATTAAATAAAGGTGTCATCATTAAAAAAGGCTTGCAAAGCGGTCATGCCGATAAATCAGCAGGTGGCTCTGGTGTTGATGAAGCATTTAAATATGTATTTAGTCATGATGGCGTGAGCAGTATGATTGTTGGCACGATTAACCAGAAACATCTAAAACAAAATGTTGACGTTGTTAATAAAGTTTGTAGTTAACTAAATTCAGGAATAAATATTGACTGTGAGAGATGCACAACAGATATTAGTTGCAGGTCCTGCCTGGGTAGGTGATATGGTGATGGCTCAAAGTTTGTTTATGACTTTAAAGCAACGCCCTTTTCCTGTTGAAATTGATGTGTTAGCACCAGCCTGGTCGAATCCTATATTAGCGCGTATGCCAGAAGTAAGAGAGATAATTAACCTGCCCGTTAGTCATGGTGAGTTTGGTTTACTTCGACGTTACCAGTTAGGAAAATCATTACGTGCTAAACATTATGATCAAGCAATAATTACACCTCGCTCATATAAAGCCGCATTAGTGCCTTTTTTTGCTAAGGCAAAACAACGTACGGGTTATCGTGGTGAAATGCGTTATGGTGTTATAAACGATATACGCACTTTAGATAAAAATATTTTAAAACAAACAGTACAACGTTATGTTGCATTGGGTTTAGAATATGAACCTGATAAAGGTGCATCTCAACTGCCAACCGTTCCTTTTCCAAACTTAACAGTCGATGATGAAAACCGACAAAGATTACTAACTGAATTGAATCTTAATCTGGATAAGTCTGTTATTGCTTTTTTACCCGGAGCGGAATATGGTGAAGCAAAACGTTGGCCGATTAATTATTATGCTGATCTTGCTAATAAATTATATGAGCAGGGCTTACAAGTTTGGATATTAGGTTCAGAAAAAGATCATACAGCAGCAGCTACTATTGCTGAAGGAAATGGAGCCGTTAACCTTTGTGGAAAAACGCGACTGGAAGATAGTATTGATTTACTATCTGTATGTAAGAGTGCTGTGACCAATGATTCTGGTTTAATGCATGTTGCGGCAGCGGTTGGTATACCCTTAGTTGCGATCTACGGATCATCCACACCTGAATACACACCGCCTCTGACGAATAAAGCAAATATACAATATCTAGCTCTTGAATGTAGCCCTTGTTTTAAGCGGGAATGTCCATTAGGACATATGCAATGTTTAAATGATATAAACTCGGAAATTATTTTTCAATCTGTACTGGAACAAGTTAAAGAATAGGAAATAATGTGGCTACATTAAGTGTAACTTTAATCGTTAAGAATGAAGAAAAAAATCTCGCCGAATGTTTGGATACGGTTACATGGGCAGATGAGATCGTTGTACTTGATGCCGGAAGTGAAGATAGAACAATTGAAATTGCTAAACAATATACTGATAAGGTATATATTAATGCGGACTGGCAAGGTTATGGTATTCAGCGTCAACGTTTACAGGAATTTTCATCGGGTGATTGGATATTAATGTTAGACGCTGATGAACGTTTAACGTCAGAACTTATTTCAACGATTAAGAATGCTCTTAATGCAGATGATCGAAATTTGGTTTATGCTTTGCCTCGTTTATCCTGGTGTTTTGGAGACTTTATTCGACACAGCGGTTGGTATCCTGATTATGTAACACGGCTTTATGCAAAAGATAAAGCGCAGTATGGAGAGCAGCTCGTACATGAGAAACTTGAATATGGCAAAGGGATGAAACTTGTTAAATTAAAAGGTGATTTACTTCATTATACTTATCGTGATTTGGAGCATTATCTTGTTAAGTCTGCCGGTTATGCTTCTGCATGGGCGGAACAACGCCAGAAAAAAGGTAAGTCATCTTCTCTATCACAAGGTTTTCTGCATGGTGTTGCGTGCTTTTTAAAAATGTATGTTTTTCGTTTAGGTTTTTTGGATGGTAGACAAGGTTTATTGCTTGCAATGCTTTCCGGTCATTCAACGTTTGCCAAGTATGCCGATCTCTGGGTTAGGCAGCAAAAAAATAGCTCTACAGTAGATTCATAAATATTATAGTTTGAACTTTTAATTAAGCTGAGCTGCGTATAAAGAAAGTACGTCATTCCCGCATGTTTTTAGTGGGAATCCAGAGGTTTTAACTATAGATTCTGGCTAAAAAGCTTGCCGCAATGACGATATCTCTCATATTAATACTATTTATTAATATAATTTTCTTATACCAGCTCAGGTTAATTAGAGTAATATTTTTATAATTTGAAGTCGCAATATCTAATTTTTTAGAAATTTAGTATTTATTTTATTAGCTACTTTTATTATGTCTATTTTTTGTAAATCTGATTCATGTTCATTTTCTGGTGGAGTAAAAGCTAATCGCCTTTCTTCTGAATTTAACGTTTGCCACCGTAACGGAGTAGCAGAACGGCGACGCTGATAAAAAGCGGCGGTTGGTCTGTTTAATGCGCCTGCTATATGTAATGGACCGGTAGATGCACTGATAAAAAGATCGCAAAGTTGGATGATTTTTGCGAAGTGAACTAATCCTTCTGTTGATAGATAAACAATATGAGGAACACCTTCTAATAATTGTGAAAGATTATTTGCATATTCAATTTCAGATGGGCCTGCAGTGATAACAAAAGTATATGTATTGTTGTAATTAATATTTTTTGCCAGATCAGCGTACTGTTGCAGGTTTAGGTTTGTTGCTGAACCACCGGTACCTGGATGAATGAAAATGAGCTTTGTATCGGCATTGAGTTTGTATTCCTCATAGAATTGTTCATGTATTTTAGCTATTTCATTCTCTGGATATTGTAGCAACGGTGGTTGAGGGAGCTTTATTGAAGTGAAGCCATGATCAGAAAGGAACTGTTTTGCAAGATCCAGGTTATATTCAAATTCGGGTTTTAATGAACGTGAACGACGTTGGGTTAACCTGTGATTATAAAGGATCTGAGCAATTTTAGTTGCTGGTGCAAGTCGGTATTTTATCCCCGCTAATAGTGATAATATAGCAATTCGAGTGGTTGAAAAGAGCGTAATAATAGAATCATATTTTTGTTTGCGCAGTGTTTTAAGTAAGTGAATCTGTTGTGAAAAAGCAGCGTCTGAACCGGGGTCAATGATAACTTTATCAATCCAGGGATAAGAATTTGCCATAGACGCAGTATAGTCAGGAACCAGAACATGTATTTCGCACTCGGTCATTATTGATTTTAACAAAGTGTAAACAGGGTAGCTCAGGATAAAATCCCCAAGTTTGTCGTTACGTACAATAAGAATTTTCATATTGGAATGAAGAATGTATTACCAGCAGTTAAAAGAAGTCTTTAATAATACTCAAACACAAGAAAAATTAACATATTTAATACTATTTCTTTTCCCTATAGCTGGCCCTGTTGTTCGCCACTGGAATAGTTTTTTCTTTTTATTTATAACTTTCCTCTCATTTTATTTTTTAATAACAAACAAAAATAGAAAAGCACTTTTAAAACAAGAAAAGATTTTACTTTCAGCTTTTGGCTTATTTTTTGTTGCATTTATTATTACTGCGAACCTGAATGGCTGGAGTGAATTACAAACAGTTGAGCTCGGCAATGAATTGATGTTCTTTTGGTTTATACCCATATATTTACTCATTCGAGAACATAAATATGCATTAATAGCTTTGTTTGCAGGAATTTTGTTGAGTGTGCCCGTTGTGTTTTTATTTTCTCTTTATGAATATTATCATCCACATCAACCATTTTTAGAAGGTGCGTATTCACAACTTTTTCTTGGGCCAATATTAGCAATGACGGTGTTATTTTATCCGGCTGCATATAAAGTTTGGTTTAGAAATAAAGGACAGATTTGGATTGTGTACCTTGCCTTTGCTTTGAGTCTTTTTGTTATCACCTTTACCTATGCAAGAACAGCTTATTTGACCTTAATTGTAGGTATTATTTTATTAAGTTTATTGTATTTAAAAAGAATAAAATCGGCTGTTTTATTCTTAATAATCTCAATTGCTGTAATTGCGGGAGCACTATCTCATCCACATGTAAATAGCCGGGTAATGGTAGCTATCGATAATGTAAGCCAATATTTTACTAATTATGATGATGTTTCATCTGAAGTTCGAAAAACAAGTTTAGGATTGAGGTTGGAAATGTGGCGCGCTTCTCAATATGCAATAAAAGAACATCCTCTATTTGGAATTGCACCATCAAATTTCCCTGGTTTTATAGAACCTTATATCCAATCGGGTGCTGTAAATGAGGGCGTCAGGATAGCGGGGACATTACATAATACTTTTGTAGAGGTTATTGTTAGCAAAGGTATATTTGGTTTAATTCTGTTTTTAATTATTTTGTACTATCCTGTTTATATTGCCTGGAATAACAGGCATCGTTGTAAACCTTGTTTTCAATATATTGTTATATTTTCAGTATCATTAACATCGATTTCAATGGGATTATCAAATATTGTAAACAAGAATAATGCTGTTTCTTACCTGGTGTTTTTCACTGCTGTATTGTTTTCTTTTATGATGAGACAGCTGTATTCTGAAAATAGTGATGATAATAAAAATGAAAATTCTTGAAATATGTACATCTAAAGGTTTTGGTGGGCTTGAGCTCTATGTTCTTAATGTTGCAAAGTTTTTAGCAGAAACTAATTCGGCTACTACTACTGTACTGGTAAATAAAAACTCTTTTTTGCATAAGAAGTTATCTGAAAATAATATTATCAGTCGTCCTTTTACTTCTGTTTTTCATCATTTCCCGTTTTTTTCTGCATTTAAATTATCATCATATATAAATAAAAATAAGATTGATGTAATGCATATTCATTGGGGAGACGATCTATTTCTGGCTGTTTTAGCAAAAGCATTGAGTCGGCGAAATGTAAAGCTTATTTACACAAGACAAATGTCATTAACTCGTAGTAAGGATGATTTTTATCATCGGTTTTTATACAAAAATGTCGATGCCTATGTTGTTATCACAAAGACTTTATTTAATGATGCTGAAAAATATTTACCAATAAGTAAAGATAATATCCACCTGCTATATTACGGTGTGCCTGCTAGTAGTAATGATATTGAACAATGTCATAAATATATTGCTGATTCTAAAATGGCAAATAATGTATTTCGAATTGCAATATTTGGCCGCATTGAACAAGGTAAAGGGCAACATCTTGTTATTGAGGCTGCTAAAAAATTAAAAGAGCAAGGAAAAGAAATTCAGGTTGCGATTATTGGACATATTATGGACGATGCTTACTTCAATAAATTACAAATTACGATTAAAGAAGATAATTTGAAAAACAATATTTTTTATCTTGGTTTTCATAATAATCCTACGAGCATTATGTCTTGTTTTGATGCTGTGGTATTGGCGACCAAGTGTGAGACATTTGGTTTAGTTCTTCCAGAAGCAATGCGTGCCGGAGTTACAGTGATAGGATCAAATTGTGGTGGTGTTCCTGAAATAATTCAGCATGAAAAAACGGGGCTATTATTTGAATCAGAAAATGTAGTTGATTTAACTACCCAACTGTCAAAGATTGTAACAGATAAGGAGCTTTGCAAAAAATTAGCAAAGGCAGGAAAAAAAGATGCCGATGAACGTTTTTCCGAAGAGAAACATTTTAACAAATTAGTCAAACTTTTTGAAGCTGTTTAAAAATCTGATAATAAAGTTTAATAATATAACTTTCGTTCCATATCAATCTTCTATGTATTATTTAAATCTAAATGTTTTTTTAATTTTGCGTTTAATAGTCTTACGGTATTTTTTATAACCAAGTCTAATATTAGTCAAAAAAAGATTTAATTTGTCTAAAAATGAAATGTTAAAGAGTCCTGGTTTTATATATACAGTATCACTGCTATCCATATACCAAACAATATATCCATTTTTAGACATCCATTTTTTTATTTCATCTATATATGGATTTATGTACATTGCGCCATGTGTTTCAATGGACAATACAAGTGGACGGCTAACCATATGCTTAATTACAAACCACTCTCCACCTTCAATATCAATACTTAATAAATCAATACTTCCATCATCTATTTGATTAAATGTTACGGCATCAACTGTAAATGTATCTTCATCATCCAAAGTATATTCATCATTAATTATCGCTGGTGAGGAATCTAATATTTTTAAATAAGTTGAAGCTTTTCGTTGAACTAGCTCTACACTACCTGCTTTATCAAAAATAGCTACGGGATGTATATTTACATTATCCATGTCCTTAAAATATTTATTTATTGCCTCTATAGAGTTGGGATCTGGCTCTATAAAAGTAGATCTTATTCCTTCTTTTGTAAATGCTCCTATGTTTGATGTTTGTGGTAAATATACGCCAACCTCAGCAACGTGCTTAAATGGTATATTTTTTTGTTTAAGTTTTAAAAAAAGTACTTCTTCTCTTTTTGTCATATTGATTTGCCGAGCTTTTTATCTATGATTGAATTCATTAGGTATAGATAATTAAGCACGGCCTTCCTTAATTAATTTATCGAAATAGGAGATGGTTTTTTTCAGACCTTCTTCAAGTTTAATTTTAGGTTCCCAGTTTAATTCTTTTTTAGCGAGAGTAATGTCTGGTTGACGTTGTTTAGGATCATCCTGCGGTAAAGGATTTAAACTTAGTTTTGACTTCGAGCCCGTCATTTCAATAATTTTTTCTGCTAACTCTTTTATTGTAAATTCAACTGGATTACCCAGGTTAACCGGGCCGGTAAAATCGTCCGATGCCATTAGACGTATAAAACCATCAATCAGTTCATCAACATAACAGAATGAACGACTTTGAGAACCATCACCATAAATAGTAATATCTTCACCCTTTAGGGCCTGAATAATAAAGTTAGATACCACACGTCCGTCATTTGGATGCATATTGGGGCCATAAGTATTGAATATTCTGGCGACTTTGATCTTTAGATTGTGCTCACGAAAATAATCAAAGAATAAAGTTTCAGCGCAACGTTTACCTTCGTCATAGCAAGAACGTATTCCAATCGGGTTTACATTACCCCAGTAATCTTCAGTTTGTGGATGAACGTGAGGATCGCCATAGACTTCACTGGTTGAAGCTTGCATTATTTTGGCATTCTGACGTTTGGCTAGCCCGAGCATATTGATGGCGCCTAATACGCTGGTCTTATTAGTATGAATGGGGTTGTGTTGATAGTGTGGTGGTGATGCGGGGCATGCCAGATTGTAAATGTCATCAACTTCCAGATGGAGAGGAAATTCCACATCATGACGAATTATTTCAAAATAAGGGTTATCTATTAAATGAGCAATATTTTCTTTTGTTCCGGTAAAAAAATTATCCAGGCAAAATATTTCATTGCCTTCGTTTAATAAGCGTTCACATAGGTGGGAACCTAAGAAGCCCGCACCACCTGTGATGAGGATACGTTTGCGGTGATAATTATCCATTTGTAGCATCTCGTCCAATTGATAAATAACTAAAGCCTAATTTATGCATTTTTTGTGGCTCATATTGATTACGTCCATCAAAAATAACATGGGACTTCATCAAGTCCTTCATTTTCTCAAAATCAGGGTTGTTAAAGGGTTTCCATTCTGTAACTAATATAAGTGCATCCACATCAGGAAAAACATCATATTGATGCTCCACAAGTTTCAAATGACCATGTTTAAACCACTCTCTTGGTAATTCTTTCTGGGCAACTTTACTGGCAACAGGATCATAAGCAACCACTTTGGCACCAGCTGCGATGAGCTCATGCAATATGACCTTTGAGGGTGCTTCACGCATATCATCTGTACCGGGCTTGAATGCCAAACCCCATAAAGCGAATGTCATACCACTTAAATCATTACCATAACGCTGAGTAATTTTTTCAAATAAACGATATTTTTGCAGATTATTACGTTGCTCAACAGCTTTTAGAATGATTGCATCATAATCGACAGAATTTGCCGTACGAATTAATGCCTGAACATCTTTAGGGAAGCAGGAGCCACCATAGCCACAACCGGGGTAAATAAATGAAAAGCCAATTCGACTATCCGAGCCTATACCCTGGCGTACATTTTCAACATCAACACCTAAGATGTCACAGAGGTTTGCAATTTCATTCATGAATGAAATTTTGGTCGCAAGCATTGAATTAGCGGTATATTTTGTCATTTCAGCATCACGAATGCCCATACTGATGATGTGCTGATGGTTACGAACAAAAGGTTTGTATAAGTCATGCATCCTTTCAGCTGCTTTATTAGTTGCGGTGCCGATAACAACACGATCCGGGCGCATGAAATCTTCGATGGCAGCGCCTTCTTTAAGAAACTCAGGATTACTGGCAACATCAAAAGTGATATCAGTTTTTCTTTTATCAAGCTCCGCCTGAATTTGAGCGGTTACTTTATCAGCGGTTCCAACTGGAACGGTTGATTTATCAACAATGACAGCATAATCCGTCATATGCTTACCAATATCACTTGCTACACCTAATACATATTGTAGATCGGCTGAACCATCTTCACCGGGTGGCGTGCCTACAGCAATAAAAATGAGATCTGCGTCTTTTATAACTTCTGCTAAAGAAGTACTAAAAAATAAGCGCTCTTCTTCAACATTAGTTTTGACTAACTCGTCCAGACCCGGTTCATAGATTGGGAGAATACCCTTTTCAAGGTTTTTGATTTTGTTTTTGTCGATATCAACACAGGTTACGTGATTTCCGCGTTCAGCAAAACATGTTCCGCTAACAAGACCGACATAGCCAGTGCCTACAACTACGATATTCATTGAAATGAGAGTTCCTTGAAAGGTGATATAATTATAAGTCGATTTTAACGTAATTTTGGCGTAAATCATAAATTTAATGATGCTTCATTTCTTATGTGAGTTAATTAGCCGTTGAGAAATACGTAACTTGTTGATAATATGGGAAATTATAGATAATTTCTTTATTTTATGGAGCACTTAAAAACTATGGCCTTTCGTAATTGCATCATTTGTAAAAATAACGACAATGTTGAGAGCTATTGTGAGCAGGATGGGCAGTTATACGTGAAGTGTAATTCGTGCGGACTTATTTATGTCGATGATTTTGCAAGTCAGTCAAATATGAATAAGGCTTATACGGGTGGTGGATTAAAAAGTTTTCGAAGAAAGTTATTTGGGCCAATTAGAAGAATGCGGCATATTTCGAGAGCAAAACATTTTACTCAACGTGCAGAAGATATTTTCAAATTTGTAAAAAATGCATATGCTCGTCCCGCAGAAGATAAAAACTATATTGATATTGGGTGTAATAAAGGATTTTTACTAGAGCAAGCTGTTAAGAATGAGGTTAATGTTTACGGTGTTGAGCTAGTTCAGGAACTCATGACTCCATTCAAAAACACATATCCTAAGTCAAAAAATGGAATTTTTCATGAGCGTTTTTCAAATGTAGCATCAAAATTTGATGATGAGTTTTTTGATATTGTTACCGCAATGGATGTTATAGAGCATTTTGAAGATCCACTTTCAGATCTAAAGCATATCTGTCGAATTTTAAAGAGTGATGGTGTGTTTGTTATCCAAACTCCAGACGTTGACACGAAAGAAGCAATTGAACAAAAATGTGCATGGGGTGGCTTAAAGCCGCTTGAACATCTGCATCTTTTTGGAAAAAGTAACTTTGAAAAATTTGCTAATGATGCAGGATTCTCTGATGTTATTGTCTGTGACCCGGTTGAATATGGCGATGGAAATTTCATGGCTATATTAAAAAAATAAGTGCAACTACTTATTTAAAACTGTATGAAGTGCTTGTTCCGCTTTTTCAACTGATGCAGGCCCATTATCATCAGCCATAACAACTTCATGATTTCCAAAGCGAGGTTGGTATCTAAATGCGTTATGAGCAACGGGAAAAAAACAAACCGTTGGTGTATAAGCTGCGATACCCAGGTTTCTTAAACCTGTGTCATTCACAACTAAAGCATCAGCATGGCATACCAGTGCAAAATCTTTCTTAGAGCTTTCTAAGTAGCTAAAGTTTGAGTGTTTTCCTACTTGCTTACTTATGTCATCAGAAATCTCTTTTTCCCAGTCAGCAATTCCACTTATTAAAATATGTTCTTTTTCTGGAAACATCTTACAACTGCTTATAATCAATTTTGCCATACTATCAAATGGCCAGCATCTATCGGGTGTTGAGGCTGTCGCAAAATAAACCACATAATTTTTTCTATCCAGCTTCTCCGGCATTGGGTAGTTATATTTTAGAGGCCAATCATTCTTTATACCAAGAATATTAACCTATTCAAGTAATGCTTCAGACTCAAAACGATAGTTAGCTCTGGGTATAGCAATGTCATATAAAAAGCGATTAATTCCATATAGCATATCACTGCTGTCCCGTTAACTCCCT
>JAGLTQ010000120.1 GCA_023135195.1 Gammaproteobacteria bacterium
ACTGTCCCTTCTCCCTCAGGGAGAAGGTTAGGATGAGGGAATACAATTTATAACTTCCCTCACCCTCGGCAACTGCTCCATGCGTTGCTCTACCTCCTGCGTCCTTGCAGTCGTAGCCCCTGGAGAGGGGACTAAATATTATAATTCATATGCAGTGTTTTGCGGCGGCTAACCCACTTCGAACAGCACCTTCTAATGTCGCGGGATAACCTGTATCGGTGTAATCGCCCGCAAGAAACAAACCTTTAATGGATGTTTCATTTTTTGGGCGTATATCATTAATGTTAACCGTACATGCAAACGTTGCTCTTTTTTCACGTATTACAAATGATTTTGTTAATGCGGGTTTAGTTGTAAAGAGCATTGCTATTTCATCGTGAACAGTTTGTGTGAGTGTATCATCATCCATTGCCATATGCGGACCATTACAGCTGATAACAACACTGATTAATCCATTTTGGTTACAGAATATGCCTCGATCAAACGCCCATTGGCTAAGTGTGCTACTTAGTCCGACCATTGCTTGCTTAAGTCGCGTGTTTTTTGAGTATTGTAAATACACGGTAACAATAGGTTCGTAATTAAACTGTTCTATATTTTTATTGATGTTGTTTAACTCTGAATGATCTGCAATGAGTTTTTTAATGTTCTGAGGTGCTGTCGCGACAATGACCTTAGATGTATTAAATGTTTGTAAAGTATTGTCTGTTTTAGTTGTCACAGATGTAACTTGATTATTGTCTACTTCAATATTTTCAATACGTGACTTTAAATAAACTTTACCGCCGTGATCTTCTATATATTTAACTGCTGCATTAGGAAATAAGTTAGATAAATCCACTGTAGGTACTAATAGGTCGGCATCTTTTCTTTTGTTAGTAAATGCATCTTTGAATACATTCATAAAGACATTTGCAGATGCAGCTTTAATTGGCGTGTTCATTGTTGACAGACATAATGGTTCCCATAACAGGCGTACTAAAATATCTGTTTGTCCTGTTCTTTGAAATAATGTTTCTACTGAAATATCTTGTTCTAGTTGATAGTTATTCTTTTTAAGGTATAAACCAAAATTTATTGCTGCAATTCTGTCTTTTAACTTTAAACCTTTTGCGGTAAATAAAGCATAGAGCAAGTGTAATGGAGCGGGGAGAGCAGGGGCTTTTAATTTAAGCGTAGAACTTTTCTTATCTATAACAGTTAGTAGTAAAGGCAGACGTTTAAGTGATGTAGAAGTATTTATACCAACAGTTTGCATTAAACTCAGGCATTCAGTATATGCACCAATTAATAGGTGCTGACCATTATCAACGTTGTGATTATCAAAGCTAACAGCACGTGCTCGTCCACCAGCTTGTTTAGCGGATTCAAAAAGGGATACTTTAAAACCGCGTTCAGTAAGTCTTACCGCTGCGGCAAGGCCTGCCCAACCAGCACCAATAACGACAACGTCATATTTATTGGTCATACGGTTTTATATTTACGGTAAGACCACCATTCTTTAAACAATGTTTTAAGAGCTATAGTGATCTTTCTTAACTGCGGGATGACAACTTTGTGTTTTAAAACTTGTAATTGATCAGACTCCATTTCATTTAAGGTGTTCTCATAAATGGCAGCCATGATGGTTCCGGTTTTTTGATTATATCTATCTTGTAAAGGTAAGGTATCAAAAGCATCTCGATAACATTGATGAGCACGATCTGCATGAAAGCTAATGAGTTTATGAAATGATTCAGTGTTTTCCCGGTTAAAAATCTGTTTTTCGGTAACACCAAATTTTTTAAGTTCATCAAGCGGCAAATAAAGACGGTTGCGTAATGAGTCTTCATAAACATCACGAATAATATTTGTCAGCTGTAAAGCAAGCCCGAGTTTTTTTGCATACTCTAATGTTTGTGGATCTTTATAACCGAAGATGCTGGCCGACAGTAAACCGACAACGCCTGCGACACGATAACAATAAAGATTCAATTCCTCAAAATTATCAAAACGAACCTTTTCAAGATCCATTTCCATTCCATCTATAATTTCAAGAAAGTATTTTTTATCGAGCTTAAAGTTGTATATGGCAGCAACTAATGCTTGAGTGACAGGATGATTTGCAGAGCCTGCAAAAAGAGACTCAATCTCAGCACGCCACCATTCTAATTTGACACGTTTAACATTGTTATCCATTTCCGCATCAGCAATATCATCGACCTCACGGCAAAATGCATAGAGCGCAGTTATAGCAAGGCGTTTTGTTTTAGGTAAAAACAAAAAACTATAATAAAAGCTGGAACCACTTTTAGCTGTTTTGTCCTGGCAATATTCTTCGGGGGTCATAGGGATCTTTTGGTGATGTTGTTGGGATTGATTCTACCGATAATCTGTTGTCATTACGAGTCGGTTTTTGATCCCCTCACCCTCGGCAACTGCTCCATGCGTTGCCCTACCTCCTGCGTCCATGCAGTCGTAGCCCTCCCTCTCCCTGTGGGAGAGGGGATAGTCCCCTCGACAATTGCTCCTGCATTGTTCTACCTTCACCCGTCCATGGGTTCGTCCCTTTTAAGGGGAGGGTTAGGGTGGGGTGATAAATTATTTCGCCCTTATTGCCTTCCATATTATCCAGACAATATCCCATTTATTTAAACGTGGTCGGCTAAAGACATCATCATGTTGCTGGTTAAGTTTATACAAAATACGTGAGCCGCCCATAATGGTCATGCGTAACTCAAGTCCCATTCGGCCTTTTAAGACCTTACCAATAGGTGCGCCTGCTTGCATAAGTTTACGAGTACGTTGTATTTGGAACTGAATGAGATTATGTGATGCTGAATTAGTTAATTTGTTACGAATATCCTCTTCGGATACACCATATTGTTCCATTTCATCTTGAGGAAGATAAATTCGATCGCTTTCTTCCAAATCCTGACTGATGTCCTGTAAGAAATTGGTTAATTGCAGGGCGCTACAGACTGCATCTGAATATCCAAGGTTTTGTGGGGTTGCTGCATTATTTAAATGGAGTAACAGGCGACCGACGGGATTCGCTGAGTAACGGCAATACTCCATGACATCACCAAAATTTGCATAACGGGCTTTTGTGACATCCATTTTAAAGGCGGTGAGCAAGTCATGAAATAAGGATATAGGAAGCTGGTGTTGCTTGATAACGTCGGCAAGAGCAATAAAGGTAGCGTCATCAACTTCCTTACTCTGTTCAATAAGGTCGAGTTTATTGGAAAAATCAGTTAGCGCAGCAATACGTTCGTCATTGCTTAAATCTCCTTCGTCTGCAAAGTCATCTGCACGACGAGCGAAGGCATAAATAACCGCAATTGGCATTCGTAAATGTTTAGGTAATAAGCGTGAGGCAACAGGGAAGTTCTCATAATGCGACTGCGCCATGTGTAAGCATTCCGCGTATGCATTTTGTAGTATTTCTTTATTCATAAGTGGGGTATTCTACGGATACAGATTCAGTCATACAAATTTAAATGGTTACAATTTATGAAAATAATAAAAATGCTTTTTATGGGAATTTTAATAGGATTAATTGTTGGCCTGTGGCTTGGCGTTAATATTGGAAAAGGTAATCCTATTTTCAGTAATCCCTTCGCTAAAGAAAATCTTTCACAAAAAATAAAAGAAAAAGTGGGAGAAAGTATTGAGCAATTGGGTGAAGATATAAAAGGGAAGATTAAGAAATAAAAGATTCTGTCATTGCGAGCGGATAGCGCGGCAATCTTTAAGCCCGAGCTCGTATCCAGAAGATTGCCGCGCTATCGCTCGCAATGACCGTTCTACGATTCATCCTTTTCAACTTCAATTTGCCTCACAGCCGTTTCAATCTGATTTGGCTGACTAATCTTTTTATCCGCTGATATTCCCATTTCATTAAACTTTCGTGCGCTGCCTTGTTATGTTTTATCTCCTTCAGTATCTAATATTGAGTCTACAACTTCAGGCAATACATCTTTTGATTTAGAATTGCTTAGTACTTCGACATTTTTAAGTTTTCTCTGGATTGCTCTTGTTCTTATGCCCATAACATCATCAAGCTGGTTTAATCCTGTTTGTATGTTTCTATGTGCTTTCCCCATCATTCCTTCGAAATTTTCAAACTCCTTTTTAACTGCTCCTAATACTTGCCATACCTCGCTGCTTCTTTTTTCAATAGCTAATGTTTTAAATCCCATTTGAAGACTATTAAGTATTGCAGCAAGAGTAGTCGGCCCCGTGACTATAATTTTATAATCGCGTTGAAGGTTCTCTAATAGCGAAACATTTCTAACAACTTCCGCATATATACCCTCAAAAGGTAAAAACATTATTCCAAAATCAGTAGTGTTTGGTGGGTCGATATATTTACTACTAATGTCTTTAGCCATGCTTTTTATTGTTTTTTCCATTTCCTTTTTAGCAACAGTTATTTCATCTTGCTCACCATTTTCATAAGCATCAATAAGTTGCTCGTAAATATCCTTTGGGAATTTTGCATCAACAGGTAACCAAACAACTGAGCCTGCTTCATCTCTACCGGGTAATTTTATTGCAAATTCAACTAAATCAGAGCTGTCTTTTTTCGTTTTAACATTGGCTTCATACTGATCTGGCGCCAGTATTTGCTCGAGCAACATTTCGAGCTGAACTTCACCTATGCCTCCGCGCAATTTAACATTGCCCAGTACTTTTTTTAGTCCTCCAACATCTGCTGCAAGGTTTTTCATTTCACCTAAGCCTTCCTGTACAGACTTAAGCTGTTTACCAACGGTTTCAAAAGATTGGCTTAGGCGTTCATTTAATGTTTTTTGCAGTTTTTCATCGACTGTAATCCGGATTTCATCGAGTTGTTTGGTATTGTCATCTCGTATGGATTTTAATTGCTTTTCAACAGTGTCTTTTACTTCTTTTACATTTTCTGTTGTTTGTTTATTAATTACAGTTTGTTGTCCGGAAAAATCACTAAATTTCTGCCTTAATAAGTCATTAAATTCTTTAACATCATTAGTGAATTTTTCACTAAAGTTATTTAAGGTTTTAGTTAATTCCTCCCTATTATTTTTAGCGATATCGTTGGTTTCAACTCTATTTCTTTGTAATTCGTCTTTTATAGATTTTTCGGTACGTTCAAGGGTGTTATCGAATTTGACCATTAATTCAGTAACTTCTTTTAATTGATTGGTGATATCGATTTTTGGTTGTTTGAAATAACTAATTAAAGTATTAGCTATTAAGAGAAGAAGTATAATTATCAGGATGGTTTCATTCATAGTGATGAGTCTACTCTATATTTTTGACTATTATCAGCGTAGGGATTGGATTAAAGGGATTATCGCCTGTGGAGTATTAATAGTAGAGTGCGCCCCCCAAGTGCCAGGAGTGTCTGATTCCGCAATGTAACCAAATAAAGCGATAATGGATATCATACCTGCACGGTTACCGGCTTCGATATCTCGTTCAGCATCACCTACATATAAGCATTCATCCGCTTTACTGCCCGCTTGTTCACATGCATGGAGCAGGGGAGCTGGATGTGGTTTTCGTTCTTTAAGCGTATCACCACTAACAACAGTTACAGCACGAGAGGTTAAATTTAATGCTTTAATTAATGGATCAGTTAACCAGGCCGGTTTATTTGTAACTACGCCCCAACTGATATCTTTTTTCTCAAGGTCGAGAAGTAAATTTTCCATTCCCGGGAATAAGGTTGTTTCAGTTGCGATATTGGCTTGATAGTGGTCGAGTAGTTCTTTGTATAGAGTATCAAACTCTGGATGGTCTTCTCCAAAGCCAAGTGTGACGAGAGCCATTCCACCATGAGAAACAACGGGACGTATTGTTTCGAATGGGAGAGCATCACAATTATGTTTTTTTAGAACGTAATTAAGTGCATTAGCAAGATCGGGAGCGGTATCCGCAAGCGTACCATCTAGATCAAAGAGAACCGTTTTTATTTTTGGCATATTGTTATTTTATTCTTATATGTAGGCAAAGCCCGACCTACAAGAGCATACAAATTTATTTTATTTCTGAGTATGCATTAAGTAGTTAACATCAACATCATGACCTAAAGAGTACTTCTTACTTAACAGGTTATAACTCATCCCCGTCAGTTCTCTTAAATGTAAGTCTGCGGTACGCGCCCAACTTTCAAGCTCAGAAGGTTTGATAAATTTACTGTAATCATGCGTGCCTTTTGGCAGCATTTGCATAATGTATTCCGCACCAACAATAGCGAACAAATATGACTTGGGATTACGATTGATGGTTGAGAAAAAAACATGACCATCAGGTTTAACAAGTTTGCTACATGCCGCAATGACAGAAGCAGGATTAGGAACATGTTCCAGCATTTCCATGCAAGTCACGACGTCATATTTTCCGGATTCTTCTTCTGCCAATTCTTCTGCTGTTATTTGCTGATAATCAAGCTCGGCACCCGATTCCAGTTTATGTAGCGAAGCAACACTTAACGGTGCCTTGCCCATATCAATACCGAGTACATTGGCACCTTTAAGAGCCATGCTTTCTGCGAGAATTCCGCCACCACAACCAATGTCGACAACCATTTTGCCTTTTAGCGAACTACGACGATCAATATATTCCAAACGCAGTGGGTTAATTTCATGCAAAGGTTTAAATTCACTGTCAGGATCCCACCAACGTGATGCGAGTTCCTCAAATTTAGCGATTTCTTGTGGATCAAAATTTAATGTGTGTTCAGTCATGGGGTAATTCTAACGTGAATTAGGGAGATAGAGAATACATACTTTTAAAACATTTTTGCCACGAAGGACACGAAGAACACCAGGAAAATATTTTAAAGATTTAACCACGGGGAGCACTGGGGACACTGGGTAATTAATTTTTTCGGTGAGAGTGTATTTTTTATTACCTTTCCTTAGTGCTCTTGGTGTCCTCATGGCTAAAGCATATAGAAGATTAAGCTAAAGTTTATCTTAAAAAATAATCCCCGTGCCCCCAGTGCTCCCCGTGGTTTTTGTCTTATTTTTTCCTGGTGTTCTTCGTGTCCTTCGTGGCTAATAATTACGGTTTGATTTTTTCTTGCCAGTAAGCCGCTTTTTCTAAAATCGACTTTTCATCTAATGTTGTTAATTCTCTATCTTTAAGGAGATGATTCCCGGCAACCCAAACATTGCTTACGTTTTCGCGTCCTGCGGAATAGATAAGTTGTGATACAGGGTTGTATACAGGTTGGTTTTCTATTCCACTAAGATCAATTGCTGTGATATCTGCTGATTTAGCAATTTCAATTGATCCAATTTCAGCATCAAGCCCTAATGCTTTTGCTGCGTTGATGGTTGCCATTCGCAAAATGTCTTCAGCAGGCATAGCACTGGCATTATTAGCAACAGCTTTTGCGAGTAATGCCGCGGTTCGCATTTCTGCAATCATATCTAAATCATTATTACTGGCGGCACCATCTGTGCCTAATGCAATGTTGATACCCGCTTGTTGTAATTTATACGTTGGGCAAAAACCACTGGCAAGTTTCAGATTCGACTCGGGACAATGTAGTACGTGCGCACCCGTTTCAGCGACAAGATTTATTTCATCATCAGTAAGTTGAGTCATGTGTACGGCAAGCAGGCGTGGGGATAACAGGCCTAATTCATTTAGCCTTTCTAAAGGTCTTTTACCTGTTTGCGAAACAGCTTTTTCAACTTCATCAGCTATTTCATGAATATGCATGTGAATCGGAATATCCAGCTCTTCAGCATAAGTGGAAATACGTTTTAGAGGTTCGTCCGAAACAGTGTAGGGCGCATGTGGTGCAAAAGCAGCGCTAATGAGGCTGTTGCCATGCAGTTGATCGTGTAATTCGATGCCTTTAGACAGGTATTCATTTGCATCCTTTGCCCATGCCGAGGGGAAATCAATCAGAATTAGTCCCAGGCTTGCTCGCATTCCAGATTGTTCAACCGCTCGTGCAGTTTCATCCGGGAAGAAGTACATATCATTAAAGCAAGTCGTACCACCTCGAATCATCTCAGCACAGGCAAGTAATGATCCATCAAAAACAAATTCTGCTGAGACATGTTTTTGTTCTGTAGGCCAAATATGATTATTTAACCAATCCATAAGTGGTAAATCGTCCGCTAGTCCTCGCATTAAAGACATTGCTGAATGGGTGTGGGTATTGATTAGGCCAGGGATGAGCAACTGATTTTCAAGATTAATCTCAACGTCAGACGTATATTTGTTAAGTATGTCCTGTTTTGGCAATAGGTCGTGAATTCGTCCTTCATGTATCGCAATGGAATAATTATGATGGACGGTATTATGCTCATCGACAGGAGCAATCCATGTCGCATGTAAAATCGTGTCTATTTTCATATTTGTTTATGGAATTTCGTAGTTTTGTAGGCTCGAATCTATTCGAACGCGGTATAAATATCAACCAATACGGTATTTTAGCTATAACCAACTAAGGGAATTAATAGAGTTTTTAGTATTTTTAGGCTCCCATTTTTAGAGGTAAGTAATAAATGGCCTATTTACAGGCTTTTGCTCTTTGGAAAGTGTGAAATAAGCTATTTTTATACCCCTCTTTTTTATCTCACGCTCCTGAGAAGTGATTTCACGTAATTTCATAAAGATGCAGTAGTCTGGAACAGTGTGCTATAATCTCGCCTTCAAAATGCTCTGAAAAGGGCATAAGAACACAGAATAATAAAATCATAACTCGAATATTGCCTTTTAAGGAGCTACTCATACATGGTTGAGTTCGCTAAAGAAGTTCTACCGATTAATATTGAAGATGAAATGAAGCAGTCCTACCTGGATTATGCGATGAGCGTAATTGTAGGGCGAGCACTTCCGGATGTTCGAGATGGCTTAAAACCTGTTCATAGACGCGTACTTTTTGCGATGCGCGAGTTGGGCAACGATTACAACAAACCTTATAAAAAATCTGCCCGTGTTGTTGGTGATGTAATTGGTAAATACCATCCACATGGTGATACTGCTGTTTACGATACGATCGTTCGTATGGCGCAGCCGTTTTCTTTGCGTTATATGTTGGTTGATGGTCAAGGTAACTTTGGTTCGGTGGATGGCGATTCCGCTGCTGCGATGCGTTATACCGAAGTGCGTATGTCAAAGATTGCGCATGAGTTATTGGCTGATCTTGATAAAGAAACGGTTGATTTCACTGCCAACTATGATGAGTCCGAGCATGAGCCATCAATTCTTCCCGCACGTATTCCTAACCTGTTAATTAATGGTTCATCAGGCATTGCGGTAGGTATGGCGACCAATATTCCACCTCATAACATTAATGAAATCATTAATGCCTGTCTTGCGTTTATTGAAAACGAAGATATTACCATTCAAGAGATCATGGAAATTGTCCCTGGCCCTGATTTTCCTACGGCGGCCATTATTAACGGTGCGCGCGGTATTGCGGAAGCATATGCAACAGGTAAAGGGCGTATTTATCTTCGAGCAAGAACACACGTTGAAGAACGTGCGAAAGATAAAGAAAGTCTTATTGTTACCGAACTTCCGTATCAAGTTAATAAAGCACGCCTGTTAGAAAAAATTGCCGAGCTTGTTAAAGATAAGAAGATTGATGGTATTACTGGTTTACGTGATGAGTCTGATAAAGACGGTATGCGTATGGTGATCGAGCTTCGCCGAGGTGAAGTGGCCGATGTCATCTTGAATAACCTTTATCAACAAACACAAATGCAAA
>JAGLTQ010000121.1 GCA_023135195.1 Gammaproteobacteria bacterium
TGTTTGGTATTAACATGGTTGCATTAGTAGATAAGCAACCACGTTTACTCAACATTAAACAAATTATTAATGCCTTTATTCGTCATCGTCGAGAGGTTGTTACACGTCGTACCGTTTATGAATTACGTAAGGCGCGTGAAAAAGCACACATCCGTGAAGGTTTAGCGGTTGCTCTAGAAAATATTGATCCAATTATTGCGTTAATTAAATCAGCAAAGAATCCTGCGGAAGCAAAAGAGAAATTAATTTCTACAGCGTGGCAACCGGGTGTTGTTACCAGGATGTTAGAAGCAACAGGTGCAGAATCATCACGTCCTGATGGTTTATCTTCATCATGTGGTTTGATTGATGGTTTATATCATTTCTCTGAAACCCAGGCTCAAGCTATTTTAGACATGCGTTTGCATCGTTTAACCGGACTTGAACAAGATAAAATTATTAGTGAGTTTGAAGAATTATTAAAAATCATTGCTGAATTATTATTTATCTTAAGCAGTGCTGATCGTTTGATGGAAATTATCGTTGAAGAACTTAACGAAATTAAAGATCAGTATGGCGATGATCGTCGTACTGAAATTATTTCATCTAAAGAAGATCTCAGTATAGAAGATTTGATTACTGAAGAAGATGTTGTGGTAACGCTTTCACATGAAGGTTATGCAAAAGCACAACCGATTACAGTTTACTCTGCACAACGTCGTGGTGGCCGCGGTAAAGCGGCTACGTCTGTGAAAGATGAAGATTTTGTTGATAAGTTATTTGTTGCAAGTACCCATGACACGATTCTTTGTTTCTCAAGTAAAGGCAAAGTGTATTGGTTGAAAGTGTTTGAAGTACCACAAGCCAGTCGAACTGCACGTGGTCGTCCAATCATTAATTTATTGCCGTTAGATAAAGATGAACGTATCAACGCAGTATTACCTATTCGTGAATATGACGAAGACAAGTTTGTCTTCTTCGCTACTGCGAACGGCACGGTTAAGAAAACATCATTAAAAGAATTCTCGCGCCCACGTGCTTCAGGCATTATCGCAGTTGACTTAAAAGACGGTGATAAGTTGGTGGGTGTTGAACTCACTGATGGTAATCAAGACGTTCTGCTTTGTAGTTCAAGCGGTAAAGCAATTTGCTTTAATGAAAGCGATGTTCGTGCAATGGGCCGAAGCGCCGGTGGTGTTCGCGGTATTAAGTTAAAAGACGAACAGAAAGTTATTTCATTAATCATTGCGCATGAAGGTTCAGTTCTAACCACAACTGAAAATGGTTATGGTAAACGTACTGCTATGGATGATTACCCTCGTCATGGCCGTGGTGGACAAGGTGTTATATCTGTTCAAACAACAGATCGTAACGGTAACGTTACTGGCGCTGAGTTAGTTCAAGACGATGATGAAATGATGCTGATCACCAGTGGCGGAACATTAGTACGTACGCGTGTAGAAGAAGTCTCAGTAATGGGCCGTAATACACAAGGTGTACGTTTAATTCGTTTAGGTGAGGATGAAACGCTTACGGGTATGGCGCGAATTGCAAATATAAAAACGGAAGAGGGTGAAGAAGGTGTTGAAGAAGACTCTTCTGAGAACACCGCGTCCGAAGAAACCATGACCGAAGAAACAGGCTCAGATAATACTGAGTCAGAAGAATAAGTTTAATAGATCACCCCTCCCTAGCCCTCCCCTTGAAGGGGAGGGAATAGTTCTCTCTTACTTAATGGGGGGGGGCTCAGTTCCTTCCCTCTTAGGGGGAAGGTTAGGATGGGGGGATATAATAATTATTAGGAGTAGATAGAATGTCTCGAGTTTTTAATTTTAGTGCGGGTCCTGCAATGATACCGCAAGCTGTTTTAGAAAAAGCACAATCTGAAATGTTAGATTGGAATGGAACGGGCATGTCGACGATGGAAATGAGTCATCGTGGAAAAGACTATATGTCGATTGCAGATAAAGCGATGGCAGATTTACGTGAAGTGATGGCTATTCCTGATACACATGAAATTTTATTCCTGCAAGGTGGTGCGAGCAGTCAGTTTGCAATGGTGCCAATGAATTTATTGCGCGGTAAAAAAACAGCAGATTATATTAATACGGGTGCATGGTCTAAAAAAGCAATTGCAGAAGCTAAAAAATATTGTGATGTCAATATTGCTGCGACAACTGAAGAAGGTAAGTTCTCTAATGCACCTTCACAAGAAGAATTAAAGTTAAATCCTGATGCGGCTTATGTGCATTACACACCAAATGAAACTATTGGTGGTGTTGAGTTTGATTACATTCCTGAAACGAATGGTGTGCCATTAGTAGCAGATATGTCTTCAACAATTTTATCTCGTCCGATTGATGTTTCAAAGTTTGCAGTTATTTATGCTGGCGCACAAAAAAATATCGGTCCAGCAGGTTTAACGGTTGTTATCGTACGTAAAGATTTGATTGGTGAAACTATTGATGGAACACCAAGCATGTTTGACTACAAAACACATGCTGATAATGGTTCTATGTCAAACACGCCACCAACGTATGCCTGGTATTTAGCAGGTTTAGTCTTTGATTGGATCAAACAACAAGGTGGCTTGACTAAGATTGCTGAAATTAACGAACGTAAAGCCGGTAAGTTATACGCGGCAATTGATGGTTCTGATTTCTACGGCAGCCCTGTTGCAGTCAACAACCGTTCCTGGATGAATGTTCCGTTTACTTTACAAGATGCTGAGTTAGATAAAGTATTCCTTGAAGAAGCAGCTAAACAAAACTTAGTGACCTTAAAAGGCCATCGTTCAGTCGGTGGTATGCGCGCAAGTATTTATAACGCAATGCCAGAAGCAGGGGTTGATGCGTTAGTTGCGTTTATGGGTGAATTCGCAAAGAAACACGGTTAATAATATCACCCCTCCCTAGCCCTCCCCTTGAAAGGGAGGGGATCTAATACCCTTTCCCGCTTGAGTTGGAAAAGGGGATATTTCCCTCTCCCTTTGGGAGAGGGCTAGGGTGAGGGAGTAAAATAAAAGGAAGTTGGTTATGTCGCTAAAGGAGCTAGCGAGAAACTTACGTAAAAATTCTACCGATGCAGAAAGAAAACTTTGGCAGTTTCTACGTAAATGACAAATAGCTGGTTATAAATTTAGAAGACAAGTTGTTATTGAACCTTATATTGTGGGTTTTGTTTGTTTTGAAAAGAGATTAATTGTTGAGCTTGATGGTGGGCAGCACCTTTTACATAAATACGAAGATAGGCTTCGGGAAGATGATTTAAAGAAAAAAGGGTACAGTATTTTACGGTTTTGGAATGATGATGTTTTATTAAGGATCGAAAATGTAACTGAGCATATTTTTAAAACTTTAGAAAAATGAAAACATATTGGGAATAGTAATGAATAAAATTTTAACGTTAAATAATATTTCTGTTGCAGGCCTGGAAAAACTGCCTCGTGACAACTACGAAATTGCATCTGAAATTCAACATCCTGATGCTATTTTATTACGTTCTTTTAAAATGCATGACATGGACATTCCTGAAAGCTTAAAAGCGGTTGGTCGTGCCGGCGCAGGTGTTAATAATATCCCTGTTGATAAAATGTCTGAGAAAGGTGTTGTTGTTTTTAATGCCCCTGGTGCCAATGCAAATGCAGTAAAAGAATTAGTGATTGCCGGTATGTTAATGGCGTGTCGTAATCTTGGTCAGGGATGGGACTTTGCCCGTAATCTGGAAGGAACGGATGAAGTTATTAGTAAAGATGTTGAAGCCGGTAAGAAAAATTTTGGTGGCTTTGAATTGCCTGGACGTACT
>JAGLTQ010000122.1 GCA_023135195.1 Gammaproteobacteria bacterium
CTAAATAACTTTTTAAAAAGTATCCGAACCCTATCCGGAAAGTCTGTCAGCTTCGGTGCATAACAAGTATTAATCCAAACCCATCGTGGAAACCTAATCCAAAAATAAATATCCCCTAAAACACGAATAAACTTTTCTTTAGTTGATTCTTTTGAATCTTTTACTCGACTCAGCGCACCACCTTTATTAATAATCCGCTGATAATGAAATCCTTTTTTCATTAACTTTGGTATATCATCAGGCCACGGAACTTCCATTAGATGGTGTGCTAAAGAGAGATAAGTTATAAATTCAACTTTCAAATTATTATCAACTGCAACTTTATACCATTTACTCCAGTCAATGCTGTCCTGATAACGTATTGCAAGTGTGGAAAACTCAGCAAGTTGCCGTAAAAGTATAAAGCCATGCATGAATTCCCGCTCAGCGATTAAACCATGTGTCGTGTTTAATAAAAGGCGATTCGTCGGATCAAAAATGGCTGTACTCTGTTTATTTACGACGCAATTAACTTTATCTTTCCAGACCGCTTTACTGGTTATAATTCTTCCACCTTGTCCAAAGGCTGGTTTAAAGTGAATCTCAATAAGCAATGGAGTATTTGGTTTCATGCGAGGATGAATATGTTGTTGTCGCTCATCAGTAGGATGTTTATCGATGTCTAAAATGAGATTTTCATTTACTACTACCTCATACTGTAACTTTTTAAGAATCGATTCACATGTTTCTATTTCATCTTTAGCTACAAGAATATCTATATCACCCATGAACCTTGCGCCTAAGGAGCCATACAAATCATCAACAAATGTAGCTGCTCCTTTGAGAAGGATTGATTTCGTCTCAGTTTTTTCTAATTCTATTAATATTTCAGACAGACCCTCTTTAAGTATCTGGTTTCGATCTGCATTTGCTTCGTAAATAGTCTGCAGCACTTTCTGATACTCTTCAGGAAAATACTTTAATAAACAATCATGTTTGAGTTGTGAATACCATAATGGTGTACACATTTGAATATTGGCTTGTAATAACAGTGGTCCTAATTCGAACTCTTCTTTAATAATTATATTTTTTAACAATTCAATTGTTGATTCACTTTTAGCTGGCGCTAAAAATACGGATAACAGCACATAAGTATTATCAAGAGGTAGTTGCTTCATTAACTTTCTGGATTCCCGTCTGCGCCGGAATGACGTTCTTCTAATTTGTTTGTAATAGATTCTATTGCTGTTATTGCTTCTTGAAGATCTGAAAATATTAATTCATAGCAAGGTGTTTGCTCAATTAAACGAACCATCGCTTTTGCATCTTCTAAAGTCATGTCTCTTTCTGATGAGCCAGTTGCAGTTAATCTCTCAAGGGCAAGAAATTTATCAAGTGGAGCTAATCTTGTTTCTAACTTCTCACTATATTTTGGAAATATTAAGGATGTTATGCGAGCACTTTCAGTTTTAGAAGCTAATTGCTCTTTTGGTAAAATTATCCATTTAATCTGGTTTTCATATAAATCATTGAATTCTGGTAATTCAGGTAATTTTTCATAAAAAGGTAACAATGGTATAAAAGAACCACTACGAATTCTTATTGGAATAGGTAATGGCGTTATTGAAAGGTCATCTGGATCAAGAACAGCAAGTTCATCTGTATAGCATCTCCAGTCACACGCACTTAATGCAACGGCTAATGTTGATTTTCCGCTACCAGAATTTGCAGGTAGAACGATCATCTGCTTACTCTTTTGAAGTGCTGAAGCATGAAACATTAATTTCCCTTGTTTAGACAAATACTTTGCACAACGAGAAAAAAAGACAAAATGAATGACTGAATCAATCTGTATGTAAGATATGTTTTCATGCACACATTGGCCGTCAAGATAAATATCAAAACAATCATTTTTTACTTCTGATGGAAAAATAAAAATTTTATGCTTTATATCTTTATATTCTTCACTAATAAAATAATGATAAAGCTGTATAAAATTATTAAGTAAATTTTTATCTGGGAAAAAAATTTGACATCTAAAATCTTCAACCTCAATCAGACAACGATCTTCTGATTCATCATATTTTTTAGGATTAAGGTATTGCTGTTTTGAGGATGAACAATCTATTATTTTTGTAGTATCTGGCTGTGTTGGGAGTCCTCCAACAAGTAAGCCTTCGTCTTTAAAATGTTCTAGGATATTCGCTAAATCATTCTCAGCAGTTTTATAATTTACGGAGTAATTTTTAGAAATATTGTTAATAAGAGCTGCTTTTGAAATATTTTCATCCAGATGAAACCAAATATAAGCTGCTAAATTGTTAAGCGCCCAAAGTCGTTGTATACCTGGGTAAAATAACGCCCCCCCATCGCCAAATGGGATAAAGAAAATTTCTGAAGTGCGTGCAGCAGGCAATGGTTGCTCAGGGCTAAGGACAATTACCTACTTGAGTACCTTGTGGATTAGTTGAGCATGCAGCAGCGGCATCATCTACAACCATCGAAAGCATTAAGGGAGTCATGTAGGCCGCATACTTACTTTTACCCAAAAATTCTCTGCGATCTTTTCTGAGCTGCTCTTCTTTAGTTAACTCTTTTTTTTCTTTATCAACCATTTTTCCATAACTCCTTGATAATCATCCAATAAATCAATGCTATCCAAGCAGTAATTCAAAATAAAGATCTTAATATGATAATAAATCTAAAATAAGATCTATATCCAGCTATTCCCTAATGACCATATCAATTATAGAGCAATATTTTAATATTTACTATATGTGCGTACATCACATTAATTGCATTATTTTTGTGCGTGAAAAATATGAGTCGTGTTTGTTGGCTCCGCTACGCTTGAGCCAACCTACAATTTACTCTTATGGGTTTGTAGGTGGGTTCAAGGAATGAAATGACGGAACCAACATAACTTAAAATTACATGCAGCTTTGTTGGCTCCGCTGCGCTTGAGCCAACCTACAATTTACTCTTATGGGTTTGTAGGTGGGTTCAAGGAATGAAATGACGGAACCAACATAACTTAAAATTACATGCAGCTTTGTTGGCTCCGCTGCGCTTGAGCCAACCTACATTAAGAGCAGTCATAAATCTTATTATATTGTAAATGCTTTACTTTTTTACTTTCGACATAAGACCTATGACTATCTTTAATCTCTTACGACTTTATTTTATAAAACCGTGCAATCCATGCCAATGCCAGGATAACCATAAAGGTCGCAGCATTTGCGGGTATTTGTAAATTGAAATCAACTAAACTGTGAATACTTAATGCCAGAATTGCCATTGTTGCAGTAAAGGCTAAACCAATCATGAGTGGTTCTCGTCGTAAAGAGAGTGCTTTAATCGCGGCATATAATGATAAAAATACAATGCTAATTAATAAAGAAATACCAATCAAACCAGTTTCAGATGCAAATTCTAAAATATCATTATGGGTGTGATCGTAATATTGTTTTATTTCATAGCCTCGATATGCGGGGAATATATATTGATAAGTTGCACCACCTGAGCCTGTTATAAAATAGTCCTGCCACTGCTTTATCGTATATAAAGCAACTTCATCACGTTGCTCGGTTGCGACACTGGTTTTTTCTAATCGATCAGCGACTTTATCTAGTCCAAACCACGCGCTTACTATTAATACATCAATAATAAAAATACTAATGACAAGAAACATCATCGTTTTACGGGCGTGAGTGGTTAACTTTAACGCGAGTAATGATGCAATAGTGAGACTTACAAAGAACGCTGTGTTGCCCATACGTGAATGCGTTAATACTAAAGCAATGGTGCACAAAGCGATATAAACACGTAGTTGTGCTTTTTTACTTAATAACAACTGCACAACCTTACGATACCAGTGTCGTGCAGTGCGTAAAACTTCATCTTTACCTAAGCCAGAAATTAAAACGCCGATACCAACTGCGAGCCCCATATTTAAATAGCCTGCAAGGTGATTACGATTAATAAATGTTCCTGTCGTCACGCCACGATAAGCGTATTTTTCAAAGAAAAATCCATATTCAGCACCTGATAAGGTCATTAAGCTGCCATACATTGCCTGAAATAATGCGCTATAAATGATTGTCCAGGTAAGAAGTTTAATGCGCTCACGCGTATTAACTAATAAAAGCGTAAAAACAAAAACCAAATAATATAAAACACTTTCAATAAAAAACATCAATGATTCATGGTGATTTTCAGATAGTGATAACCAGTTACCTTCAGGAAACATTAATCGAAATGAAGTTAAGCGACGAGGAGAAATCAAATCAACTATAAATGCAGGCAAAGGGATAAGTTGAAAAAAAATAAAACCTAAATAACCGATAAACAGGTAATGAATAACTTTCGCTTTTTTGAAGACTTCAGGAATCTCTAATTTATCTTGCCAATAGATAAATAATAAAATGATAGATAAAATAAACAACCAAATTTCTGCTATTGATAAAAACCAAACGCGGTTGCTGCCTACTGGTAGAGGCATCCACACAAGCAAGGCAAGAAATAGAAAAAATACAATCTTTTCTAATTGCCAGCTATGGGTTTTTATTTTATTTATAACATTCATTTTTTATTCTTTTGTTTTTTTATATTTATTCCCCCTCCTTCAGGGAGGGGGTTAGGGGGAAGGTATAAAACATATTACCCCACCCTAACCCTCCCCTTAAAAGGGAGGGGATCATTAAACTAAAAATATTCAATTTTATCCCCCCTCCCATTTCGGGAGGGGGTTAGGGGGAGGGTATAAAATATATCACCCCACCCTAACCCTCCCCTTAAAAGGGAGGGGATCAACTTAAGACATAAGTCTTAGGTCGGAAGTCGGAAGTCAAGATCAAAAGACCTAAGACCTAAGACCCAAGACCCAAGCCCTAAGACCTAAGACCTAAGACCTAAGACCTAAGACCTAAGACCTAAGACCTAAGACCCAAGACCTAAGACCTAAGACCTAAGACCTAAGACCTAAGACCTAAGACCTAAGACCTAAGACCTAAGACCTAAGACCTAAGACCTAAGACCTAAGACCTACGACCTACGACCTACGACTCATAACCTAATACTGATTTCAATTCGTCCTGCCATTCAAAATGCTCTGCTACCTGTTGTACATATCGTGGCACTTGTCCATTTTTATCCACGGTTCTTTTAATAACACTTTTAACTTGTTCTTGAAGTCTTACCGGTAAACCATCCCAGTTTGCTAAACTTAACCAGACTATTTTATTAAAAACACCTGTTTCCCATGCACCATACGTCATAGCATTTGTTAATGCGGCTTTAGCTTCATCACCAAATTCCATATTAAGTGTCTGACTCATGGCTAAATTAATCCAGGCACTTGACCATGTTGGACGATACTCTAATGCTTTTTTATAATAGTGAATTGCCTTAGCGCGTTTACTTATCGTTTCTTTATTCCATATTGGTTTTTGATAGGCTTTCCAGTCATATAGTCGAGCTAAATCAAAATAATTACGTGCATTATTCGGGTTACTTTCAACTGCAGACTCCATGACGGTCAATGCTGCCTGCCATTTTTTTTCTGTAAAAGGCTGTTTTTTATCCGCCCATGACATCATTAATTGTCGTGGTTTGATAACAGAAACATCTGTCGTTCCCCAGGATGCTGCGAGATATATCGCACTAATAAGAAAAACAATCCCACCACCAAGTAATATATTTTTACTTTTTGAATGAGGTTTTAAAAATATAGATATAGAATTAAAGAAACGATTCACAATACAGTTCCCATGTATTAAAAACTAATTATCATACGGTATGTTCTAATAATTTTACCGGCGCATCGTGCACTAATGACCAGGCTTTCTCTTCACCGATTATATCTTTTGCTAATAAATAACCGGCCTTTAAATCTGGTGGACGATAAAAACTATTATGCGTATCGGTTGCCATGAAAGTGACATAATCTTTTTCTAATAATTCAACAGCGGCACGTTGAGATTTTTCACCAAACTTTCCTGACAGGCTTGCGGCGGTAAGCTGTGCAAGACAACCGCTATCAATAAACTGCTTAAGTAAATCAATATTCGACTGGAATTCTCTGTTACGTTCGGGATGAGCAATAACAGGAATAATATCTCTTTGTTGTAACCATTTAATCAGGTTTATTGTTCCGGTTGGTACCTGACCATGTGGCATCTCAAGTAAAAATGCTTTTTTACCCTGCCATGTACCTAACCAGGGAAAATCATCACGTAAAACCAGCTTCATCACCTCAGGTCCAACACGAACTTCTGCCGATAAACGAAGCTTAATCGTATAACCTTTAGCGGCCACAATCTCGGTGAATTTGTTATATTTTTGTAAAATTACTTCAGGATCATTGATGTAATTAGTGTCGCGCATATGCGGGGTTAAGAACTGCGTGGTGACACCATCTTCTTGTGCCAGTGTTAATAATTCTAATGCGGCATCAAGCGATTGCGCGCCATCATCTACTGAAGGAAGAATATGACTATGGATATCAATCATATTAATTAATGGTTAAATCGAAAACTTTAGCTGCTTTCTTCGCCATAACCTGCACCATAGCCGTATCCATAGCTATAGCCACCATAATTTTCCATTTTTTCTATATCAGCTTGCTGTAACACTACACCAAGTGGCTTCACGTGCGCTGTCGCTAATCGCTTCACCGCATCCTGCGCCATCTTATGTGTTGTTTCATCTGCTTTTACAACAAGAATTATTTCATCTACAAGATTACCTAGAACCAATGAATCGCTCACTGGCAAAACAGGCGCTGAATCAATAATAATATGATCAAATTGCTCTCTTAGTTGTTTTAACAGTTCAGAAAATTTCTTTGATGCTAATAGTTCAAGTGGTTTAGGCGTGGTTAAACCACTGCTCATATAATAAAGGTTATCAACCTCGCTATCTCTAACAATACTTTCATCTATACTTGCTTTACCTGCCGCAATCTCAGCCAGGCCTGTGCTGCGAGCTTGTGTTAATACATCTTTACTAAATTGTTGTTTGCGTAAATCACCATCAATCAATAATGTTTTACCTGTATGGCTAAAGGTTAAAGACAAGTTACTGCTTAATGTCGTTTTACCTTCATTAGCAACAGAAGACGTCACCATAATCATTTTCGCTGGCGTATCAATATTTGCAAACATTACACCAGTACGAATGTTGTTTAATGCTTCAATAAAAGCTGGCGAATTCTGTTCTGTAAAGGCGAAACGTTCAGGTACAACATTTTCTTTATTATCTAATGACAACATGGGAATAATACCTAATAACGGTAATCCCAATTTATTTTCAACATCTTCCGGAATGCGGAATGTATTTTCCAGATACTCCAGCAAGAATGCTAATAAAACTCCGAGAAACAAACCTGCAAAAAGTGCCGCTGCTACAATCAGTTTTTTCTTTGGTTTACTGGGGAAAAGCGCTGCGCGGGCAAAGTCCACTATGGTGACATTCGTTACTCCATTGTCACCTGTCATACTGGTTTCTTTAAAACGGGTCATAAATACTTCAAACAACTGCCTATTAGTAGCAACATCGCGTTCTAATTTCGCCAGCTCAAATTTCTTACCCTGGTCGCCTCGCGTTTCTTGTTGAGTTTGCTGGCTTAATATTTGAAGTTTTATAACATTAGCATTTGCAACTTCATGATCACGCTGAATACCGTCAATCACTTTATTGACTTCATCATTTAAGCGTTGGTTTGCATTTCGCAAATCAGCATTTGCAGCAATCATTTTGGGGTGTTTATAACCATAACGCTCTGACAGCTCAGACACTTGTCGGGCTAATTTTGCTTGCCCTTCTTTAAGTGTTTGTATAAAACTGTTTTGCATAACTATAGGCAAAGACCCAAGCTTTTTATCACTACCTTTAATGTCTTTAACCTGCTGGTATCTAATTTCAGCTTCAGCACGGCTTGCTTGTGCTTTAATTAACGCTTCGGTAATACCATCTAACTTGCCACTGGCAATGCTGGCAAAGCTTTTGGTATCGATCATGCTTTCTGATTGTTGATATTTGCGCAACGCGGTTTCTGAGGTTTCCAGTTTTTTGCGTAAGCCAGTAAGCCGTTTAGTTAACCATTCAGAGGCATTCTTATTTAATGCTAGTTTCGCCTCAAGGCCCTTTTCGATATAGGCTTGCGCGACCGCATTAGCAATCATTGCTGATAATTTTGCATCTGGTGATTCATAACTAATATTAATTATTTGGCTTTTTTTCTGCCCTTTAACCGTCAACCCGCCTTGTACAATTCCAATAATGGCTTCTTGAATAAGTTGATGTTGTTCTTCAGCATTTTGTTGTTTTGGTTCTGAATCTGAAATTAAACCTCGCCAAAAACTTCCTTTATTCTCTTCATCTGCGCCAGACATCAATTTTACAAAATACGGATGTGCTTCAAGGTTTAAGGTTTTAACGACATTTTCAGCTACCGAACGGCTTCTTATAATTTCGTATTGCGTTTCATAGAAATACCAAATATTACTCGCACCCTGTAAGGGATCAAGCGATACCACTTTTGGTGCATCCGGTTCGACTAAAATTTTAATGGTTGATGTATATTGCGGCGTAATCGTAAAAGCAATCATGATACCGATTAACGCCATAATAAAAGCCAGCCCAAAAATAGCCCGACCACGACGTTTAATAACTAACCAGTATTCAAGCAAGTTAATTTCTTCATCATGCACATCCTGGTTATATTGTGGCATAGCGACAACACCATCCTGTTTTACAACGTGTAATGATGGGTTTTTATGATTTGATTCAAAATTATTCATTAGAAGAAACTTTCATCAACAGTGATAACATCACCGGGGTTAACTGCATTATTTAAGCCTGCTTTTTTTACCTTACCTGGCTCAGTTTCTCTTTCAATAGTAATTTTATCTTTGCTGGCTCGTTCGGTAAAACCACCTGCAAGTGCAACCGCTTTTTGAATCGTTAAACCATCAACAAAATTATAACCACCCGGTTTTTTTACTTCGCCATTAATATAAAAAAGTCGGTATTCAATAACAGAAACAGTGACAACCGGTTTTTTTAAATAACCATCTTTTAACATACGAATCAAATTTGATTCTAATGTTTGCGCACTCATATTGCGCACTGAGACTTCACCCAACAAAGGAAAGGAGATGGTGCCATTTGTACCAACACGAATTTCTTTAAGGCTTAAGTCATCTTCACCAAAAACATTAATTGATAATAAATCACCAGGACCAATACGATAGCGTTGCTTCTCAGCAGCAACCGATACAGCTGTTATGCTTAATAAGCTAAGAGATAATAAAAAAACAGATATAAAACGAAACATAGGTAATTTAACGACCTCTATTACATGACTATTATTTTAATGCTACGGTCTAAAATAATTATAGCCTATGCGAATGACTCACATAGGCTATATAAAATTTAACCGTATAATTTAATTTAAGGAGTAAAGGGGGGGGGGGCTCCTCAAATAATGGGTTAAATTTACTGCTTAATCCATTTTGCCGTTAACATGTAAACACCATCATCAAAGTCAGCTGAATCTAATGAAGAATCACGTGTTTTACTACTTAGGTTCAAGCCAAGTTCAAACGAACGACGGATTTTATAACTTAAGCCTACACTTGCATTCGTTAATGTATCTTTACGTGTACCACTATAATCGTCTGTACCACTACTCAGATTCAAGTCAAATGCTAACTTGGAGCTCAGGTTATGTTTCCAATCAACAGACATTAAACTACTCGTGTAATAACTATCTGTTGTTGTTGATTCCTGAGGTGCCTGCAACAACGTTAACGTGACATGGCTATAGGTTTTAGGCTTCCAAAGAATACTGGCTTCATAACTTGAACCAGTGCCATCTGTTTCAGCTGCAGAATCGAATTTTTTACTAAAAGAACCAAACTTTAAAGTACCGGTTGTTTTATTTGCAATATCCCAACGGAAACCAAGGTGCATGTATTCTTCTTTACTATCAAGGTTACGCGCAGCAGGATTTATATAATCAATTGTGTTTTGTTTTGCTTCAATAAAAACAGAGGACTTAGGACCAGTGTTATAAAAAACACGAGCACTTAAACCATTACTTTTGCGATCTCGAGCATCTTGAGCATTATTGGTATAATCTCTGTCTGCAGAAGTCACATCCATTTCAAACTGCGCTTTTGCGCTTCGGCGACCGAAGGTAAAACCACCTAACAATCTGTTTTCTGACCACGTATTTTGTTTTTCCGTTGGAGTAGCCGGATCAAAACCAGCAGAGCCACGAGACTCATGATCCTGATCTAAATTTACTTGCAGATTAGCCTTAAACTTCCTGGAAAAATCGAACAAGCCATCAAGACTAACGAAGTGATCAGTATAATTTTCTGATGTATTACTACTATACGACGCATAGTTACCATTATATTTAGCGGTAAAACGATGCTTGCCTGATGCCTTTATTAACAGTAACTCAGGTGAAACAGTTAAAATATCATCACTTATCTTGCTTGTTGCCTGACGATAAATATTATTATCAGAAATATAATAAGCTGATAGTGAAGGGTGAAAACCCGGCTTATCTGTTTGTGCCGCAAAAGAAACACCCGTAAATAATGTCGCTGTGGCACAGATAGTTGCCATTCCAGCTTTGCTGTAACTATTCATAAACTTAATCCCTTTAGATATGAGTCTCTAATATAACTTTTTAGTAATTATCCCAACTCAGCTCTGGTTCTAATGGGGGCGGGAGAAACAGAGACGTAAGTTGCGAGTTATTTATTATTTTAAAACCAATATGCCCTTAGTTTGGACTGGCAACGGCAACACCACCACCGGCACCATCTGGCGCAGGCGCTAAAGCAGCTGCAGTAATCGCACGAGAGGTTGGGCCCGCCGCAGTTGCAGTAGTAATAAGGGTTGGATTAGCACCCGCAGCAATAGCCGCTGATATCATTGTATCTACACATTGTGCTTTAAGAACGGAAGTGGCCGCATTGCTACATTTAATAGACGTTGCAGCAGCAATAATTTTAGCTGCATTATTAGGCGAAGCTTTTACAGCAGCCGCAACAATTTGACCAACCTTACCTGGCTTTTGAGTAACCATTTGAGTCACCGCATTTTCAACACTCATGCCACCAGCAGTCGCATTTGCCAATACTTTAGCGACACTCAATCCGGCTTTAAAATCAGCCTTAATATCAGCTGTTGCCAATTGAAATGGCACTACCAAACAGGCAACAAGCGCCAGCATTTTTATTTTCATTTTCACTTTAAATCCCCCAATAACTTGAAATACTTCTCTGTATAACAGGCCAAGCTTTTAAAGCTCAGCCCACAACTGTAACATAGAGTACACTATTTTTGTGTGATTTTATACACAAAATCAACAGTTTACGATCATAAAGACACTTAGTCTCTAGATCTGACCTACGATTAAAATGGGGGGGCTTTTAGACTTCCGACTTCCGACTTAAGACTAATGACTTAAAACTTACGACTTCTTTAATCTAATTCGGACTAGCAACACCACCACCTGCACCACCTGACGCAGGCGCTAAAGCAGTTGCAGTAATCGCACGAGAGGTTGAGCTCGCCGCAGTTGCAGCAGTAATAAGGGTTGGATCAGCGCCCGCAAAGATAGCTGCATTCATTATGGTGTTTTCACATTGTGTTTTAAGAACAGAAGTCACCGCATTACTACATTTAATCGAAGTCGCTGCTACAACAATAACTCCGGCATCTTGAGGTGAAACTTTCAAAGCAGCAGCAATAATAAGCACAACTCTTTTTGGTTTAAGCGTCACCATTTCACTAACGGCATCTTTAATACTCATACCACCAGCCATTGCATTAGCCAGCACTTTTTCAGTTGTTAATTCGGCCTTAAAATCAGCCGCAATATCAGCAGATACCCATTGAAATGGCACCACTAAACAGGCAATAAGCGCCAGTAACTTAACATTCATTTCTAAACCCCAAAATTTGAAACATTTAATAATTATAGCTATTAAATCAATAATTTTTACTTACAGTAAATCGTATTTTACGCCATTTTTAGCTGACTTAACACCAAAATTAGCGGTTTTAACACAAAGCGGGGATCCGACTTACGACTATAAGTTCAGTCTTAGGTCTTTAAAAGCAGCTTAGGTCTTTAAAAGCAGTCTTTGGTCTTAGGTCTTAGGTCT
>JAGLTQ010000123.1 GCA_023135195.1 Gammaproteobacteria bacterium
TGTCAGGTTATGTTATTAACCGTAGGCAGTGGACTGATACAGAAGAAAAGTAAATTTATTGATGTCATCCCCCCACATCAGTCCTGCCCTCTGCTAGAGGGTTCTCCCTCGATTTCGAGGGAGTTTTTTTAATGAATAATGACTTTAGTGATGTTTAAAGTCGGAGAGTGAAGATGAATAAAGTATTGCGTATCGGGATATTATTGCTGTTAGTAGTGGGTATTGCAGCAGCAATTATCTACCGAGATCTGTTTGATGCCGCAGCATTGGAAACCTGGGTTAAAGATGCCGGCAGCGCAGGACCACTTGTGTTTATGTTGATCTACGCAATAGGTACAGTATTTTTCTTACCCGGTTCGGTACTTACCCTGGCAGGTGGCGCTTTATTCGGTCCTGTCTTTGGAACATTCTATAACCTGACAGCTGCAACAATAGGGGCCATGATTTCTTTTATTGCTGCACGTTACTTAGCGCACGACTGGGTTGAGAAAAAAACCGGCGGTCGCATGAAACAACTAAAACAAGGTGTTGAAGGTGAAGGCTGGAAGTTTGTTGCCTTTGTTCGTTTGGTTCCTTTATTTCCGTTTAATCTTTTGAACTATGCATTGGGATTAACAAAAATAAAATTTAGTCATTATTCTATTGCAACGTATGTCTTTATGTTACCTGGTGCGATTGCTTATACCTATTTGGGTTATGCTGGTCGTGAAGCGATTGCTGGTGGTGATGGTTTAATTCAGAAAATAATGCTGGCATTCGCTTTATTAGCGATTGTTGGATTTTTGCCGAGCTTAATTGGTCGCCTTCGTCGTGGCCCTATGATGGATGTTGAAAACGTAAAACAAAAATTAGATACGGGTGAAGATGTTTTATTGCTTGATGTACGTTCAGCAGAAGATTATGTCGGAGAGCAAGGACATGTAAAAGATTCTGTTCTAATTCCTGTAGAAGAACTGGAAAAAAGACTAGCAGAAATAGAAAACTTTCAGGAAAAAACAATAATGACAATTTGTCGTACTGATCGACGTTCAGCTAAAGCTGCTCAAATATTAGCAAAACATGGTTTTGTTGATGTGCATGTAGTTAAACAAGGCATGACAGATTGGAATGCAAAAGGTTACCCAACCGTAAACTAATATTTAAATTATTTAATGAATAATATTGAAAAAAACTGATGAAAGCTTTGACAAGTTGGGTGAAGTCTAGTGATCACGTTATTGCTTTTTAATAATTGTGCAATAAGCTGAATATAAATGAATTACATAGGAATAAAACATGTTTAAATTTCGATATTATTTTTTAACAATATTTTTTTTATTGCTGAGCAATACCTCTGTTTCCTTAGCTAAAGAAATTAAAATTTCACAAAATGGAATTAATTTAAAAGCTAATCTTATTTTAGCAGAAAATAAAACATTAATGGATGGCATTATTGTTATGACGCATGGCACCTTGGCGCATAACAAAATGGAGATTATGGTCACATTACAGCAGTTGTTAAGTGACAGAGGTTTGAGTTCATTAGCCATTAATCTTAATTTAGGTGTGAAAGACAGAAAAGGATTTTATGATTGTGCTACACCACACACGCATTTACATACAGATGCTATTCTGGAAATTGATAGTTGGGTAACCTGGCTAAAGTCAAAAGGTGCAAAAGATCTTACCCTGCTTGGCCATTCAAGAGGTGGAAATCAGACAGCATGGTACTCAGCCGAACATGATGATCCTGTAATTAAGCGGGTGATGTTGATTGCTCCACAAACCTGGAGCAAAACTTACGCCGAAAAAGATTATAAGAATCGTTATAAAAAATCATTACAGCCAGTTCTTAATAAAGCTCAGGCATTCATAAAAGCAGGTAAGCCAGATGCATGGATGGAACACACTGACTTTATCTATTGTAAGGATACGAAAGTCATGGCGAAATCGTTTGTATCTTACTATAAGCCTGATAAACGTATGGATACGCCATACTTGCTAAACAAAATTAAAAAACCGGTGCTTGTTTTTGTCGGCACAGAGGATACGGTTGTAAAAGGTTTAGATAAAGTTGTGGCGCCTATAGCGGATGGAAAAAAGATTAAACTGGTTGTGATTGATGGTGCTGATCATTCATTTCGGGATCTTTATGCTGAAGACTTAGTGGATGCTATTGAAGATTTTCGTTAAGTTTTAAATATGTAATTAATATGGTCTTATCACAATGCGTGAGAAGTATGTATGAAAACAAAGTCCATTATTGTTTCAGTCATTGTCATCATTGTGATTGTATTTTTTGCCTGGCGCTTTATACGGCCGATGAATATTTTTATTGTTGATGACCGCTTTGCATGGCCGGTTGATACTTCAGCTACGCCTGCGGTGTTAGGAAAATTAAGCGCAAAAGAATGTGCCGCATGTCATCAGGAATTTTATAATGAATGGAATACTACAATTCATAGCAAGGCATGGACTGAGCCTTATTTTCAAACAGACTGGAAATTTGATGATAGCCAGCATTCCTGCCGCTTATGTCATACACCGTTAGATCGTCAACAACCACAGAAAGTATTGGGTTACCGTGATACAGATAAATGGGATCCCATTGTAGAAGATAACCCTGGCTTTGATTCAAAGTTACAACACGAAGGGGTAACCTGTGCAGCTTGTCATTATCGCGATGGCAAGATTGTTGGTGTATTTGGTAATACCAATGCACCTCACCCGACAAAGAAACTGGAAGATCCTAACCAGGTGTGTGTGCGATGTCATATTGTTGAAGGTGATAAGTGGGATACCTTTTTCCGTTTTCCACCTTGCGGTACTGTAGCAGAAATTAAAAGTTCTCGTTCATCAAGTAATAAAGTTATATCCAGGGGACATTCAGGTGAACACCTGGTATCCGATAACGCATCACTCGGTTGTGTTGGATGTCATATGCCATTGCTTAAACGAGCATTAGTTAAAGGTGGAAAGGTACGAGAAACACGACAACATTTATGGCGCGGTGGACATGATTCTAAGATGGTAAAAAGTGCACTCACTGTAAAATTTAATGAGCAAGGTTCAACCAATACAGATAAGCGTCAATTTACTTTAATAATAGAAAATACAGGTGCTGCACATTATGTTCCAACAGGAACACCCGATCGTCACTTAACAATACAGTTGCGCGTATTAGATAAGAAAGATAATGTCCTTGCTGAAAATATAAATATCATAAGGCGTAATGTAATGTGGCGTCCTTTTATTATTGATCTGACAGATACGCGGTTACCACGTGGACAACCACGTAGTTATGATATTGAGATATCTGATCTGCAAAAGGCCGTTAGTGTTGAGGCTGTAGTACGTTACCATTTGCTGGATGAAAAAAGACGACAACGTATTGGTTATGAAAATAAGACTCCGATTGCCTACGATGTCTTTCGCCAAAAAATAGCCTTACATGTGAAATGAGTATTCCCGCAGATTATTATGCCTGGTATCAGTCCACGCGAGGTAGATGGATTGGTCAGAAAGAATTTTCTATTCTTTTGAAACTTTTTACCCCTAAAGCAGGTCAGAGTTTATTGGATGTTGGCTGCGGTACGGGATATTTTAGTCAGCATTTTCAACAGTTAGGTTTACAAGTGACCGGGCTTGATCCTGATTCAGCAATGATTGATTTTGCGAAATCAAAAGAAAGTCAGATTAAGTATGTTAAAGGTGATGCGATAGACTTACCGTTTGCAGATAATTCATTTGATTACTGTTCAGCGATAACAAGTTTATGTTTTGTTGCAGATCCGGAAAAGGCGATATCCGAAATGCTTCGAGTCAGTAGGCATGGAGTAATACTAGGATTATTAAATCGTCATAGTTTACTGTATTACAAAAAGAATCAAAGTGCCGGATATCTCGGTGCGCGTTGGGACACTATTTCTGATGTACAACAATGGTGCAACAACATAAAACCTGATCTAAAAATGATGACTAAATCGGCAGTCTGGATAGCTTCTGCTGGTATAATATCGAAGACACTAGAGTTTTTATTACCAGCAACTTTACCTTATGGTGGTTTTTTAGCTGTAGCGATAGAAAGCAACAACGGATAACTTATGCACGCAACTTTGCCTTTATTAGAATCAACCGATTTTCCAGTCATTAAACGTGACCAGCTTGAAACATTACAAGTAAACCTGGGTTATTTGTGTAACCAGTCTTGTTTACATTGCCATGTAAACGCAGGACCAACGCGTAAAGAAAATATGCAGGAAGAAACGATTGAAGATATTATTCGTTTTTTGCGTGATAGTAATATTAAAAAATTAGATTTAACTGGTGGTGCGCCAGAATTAAACCCTTATTTTCGTCAACTTGTTTCAGCTGCACATTCGATGGGTATTCATATTATTGATCGTTGCAATCTCACGGTTTTACACGAGCCGGGACAAGAAGATACCGCCGATTTTTTAGCACAACATAAGGTTGAGGTTGTTGCTTCATTACCTTGTTACCTTGAAGAAAATGTCGATGGTCAACGTGGTGATGGTGTTTTTCAAACAAGTATGGCTGCAATAAAGTTATTAAATCTGTCAGGTTATGGTATTGAAGGTAGCGGCTTAGAACTTAATTTAATGTACAACCCAATTGGCGCACATTTACCACCTGCTCAATGTCAATTAGAACAGGATTATAAGCGTGAATTAAATCAACGTTATGGCATTGTCTTTAATCATCTATATACCTTAACCAATATGCCGATTAAACGTTTTGGTAGTACCTTAATTTCAAAAGGTGAATTTGATGATTACATGATGTTATTAAAAGATGCATATCAAACAGCTAATTTACAAACAGTCATGTGTAGAAGTTTAATTAGCATTGACTGGAAAGGTTATGTTTACGATTGTGACTTTAACCAGATGCTTGAGTTGCCATT
>JAGLTQ010000124.1 GCA_023135195.1 Gammaproteobacteria bacterium
TGCTAAGAAAAAAGCGAAAAAGAAAAGTTCTCGTAAGAAACGTTAATTTTACTTAGCAAAATAGGCTGAAAATACGGGCTTTATGCCCGTGTTTTTATTTTATGGCGTATAAAAAATAAGTATAAATTCAGAGAATATATTAAAAAATATTTTACTGCGAAATTTTCATTTAAAATGAATGAAAAGAGCTAATATTATTTTTAAGCCTGCCGATAAAGGTCATAGATAATTGAATTTTGCCTGATTAAATAAATAAAAAGAATGATTAAAGAAAAAACAACTAAAGAAGCAAAAATATTAATCGTTGATGATCAGCCCGCAAATGTTACTTTAATAGAGAAAATGCTGGATATCGAAGGTTATATTAACGTTATCGCCACAACAGATCCTACACAGGTTGAATCAATATATTTGGCACAAAATAGTGATCTTGTTTTATTGGATCTGAATATGCCGGTAATGGATGGTTACCAGGTTTTAGCTAAAATACGTGAAGTTGACCCTGATTATCCTCCCATTATTGTATTAACAGCACAAATTGATCGTGAATCGAGAATTAAAGCGTTGGAGCTTGGTGCTCGTGACTTTTTAGCAAAGCCATTTGATAGGGTTGAACTCATGACCCGTATTCGAAATATGTTAGAAGTTAGAATTATGGCCAAGGCTATGAAGAATCAAAACAAGATTCTTGATGCTATGGTTAAAGAGCGAACAAAAGAATTAAATCATACCCGACTTGAGGTGATACGTCGCTTAGGTCGTGCGGCAGAATACAGGGATGATGTGACCGGTTTTCATATTATTCGCATGAGTCGTTATTCGCAGATACTGGCTTTAGCGGTGGGTATGTCAGAGGCTGATGCCGAAATGCTACTTAATGCCAGTCCAATGCATGATATAGGTAAAATTGGTATTCCGGACAAAGTATTATTGAAGCCGGGGAAACTGGATGCTGAAGAATGGAAAATAATGCAAACTCATGTTGATATCGGTGTAGAAATTCTTTCAGGTGCGGATTCTGATTTAATGAATATGGCGGCAGAAGTGGCGCAAAATCATCATGAGAAATGGGATGGTTCAGGGTATCCTCGGGCACTTGCCGGTGAAGATATCCCCTTAAGTGGTCGCGTTGTCGCTATTGCGGATGTTTTTGATGCTTTAACAACAGAACGCCCCTATAAAGATGCCTGGTCAATTGATAAATCTGTTGAGTATTTAAAAGAACAAAGAGGTAAACATTTTGAACCTGAATTAGTCGAACTTTTTTTAGGCATTTTGCCAGATATTCTTAAAATACGTGAACAGTACGCAGAATAACTATAATGACTAATCATAAAATAAAAATTTTAGCCGTTGACGATAATATTGTAAATATTAAAGTCCTTTCACAATACCTCCTAAAACAGAATTATGAAGTAATTACCGCAGAGTCTGGTGAAGAAGCTATCGAAATGTTCAAGGCCGATGCCCCTGATATTATTTTGATGGATATCATGATGGGGGGAATGAATGGGCTTGAAGCGACTGCAAAAATAAAAGCCCTGTCAGGGGACAAATGGATTCCCGTTATCTTCATGAGTGCACTTGCTTCAGAAGAAGATAAAATAAAAGGGCTTGATGTTGGTGGTGACGATTACATTACCAAACCTATCGAGTTCAATATCCTCGGTGCAAAACTAAAAGCCGTTCAACGTATCTCAGATATACAGCATAAACTTTCGGCAACCATGTTAGAGCTTCGGCAATATAAAAAGGCAGAAGAACGTGAGCAGGAAATGGCTTACGAATTAATGGAAAGTTTATTTGAGAAGGGACACTCTCTTGCTGGACAGGATTTTCATATCTGGCACATCCCGGCAACCCTATTTAGTGGCGATCTGATTGTTGCAAACAAATCTTCTGACAATAGATTATATTTGTTGCATGCCGATTCCACCGGGCATGGCTTAACTGCAGCTCTTCCTTTGCTTCCCGTGTCACAAACTTTTTATCAAATGAGCAATAAAGGTTTTTCAATTGGTCATATTGCAAAAGAAATGAATAAACAATTAAAGTTTATAATGCCCATTAATCGGTTTGTAGCGGTTACCTTGTTACTTTTAGATTTTGATAATAACATGGTGGAAATATGGAATGGAGGTAATCCAACTGTATTTGTTACTAATGAAGAGAATGAAGTTGTTAAAAAGTTTGATTCAACACATCTGGCTTTAGGTATCTTACCCGATGAGTCTTTTGATAGCCGAACCGAGTTCATTAGTTGTGAAGGAAACAATTCTATTGTCTTATATTCTGATGGTTTAATAGAAGCTGAAAATCAAGATGGAATAATTTTTGATGAAGATATGTTGTTAGATATTTTGAAAACAGAAAATGATGCCTCCTCATTACGTAATAATATTGTGGATGCGGTAACAAATCATCTTGCTGGTGGCAAAGCGCATGATGATATGTCACTAGTCGTATTGAATACTCAAGCAGATATAGACGATACAGGTAGTCAGTCTAACGTTTAAATTTATTGCTAATCACACCTAGCCAGTGAATAACTACTCCTGAAGCCCATTCCTTTAAATGCTGTAAAAGAGAACGCGTGTGCCATTTATGTAATAGTATTAATTTGCTTTTGGAAAAATCTTTCTTAAAAAACTCAATGATCTGTTTATGGCTTTTATCATCATAAATTTCAATATTTGTATCAAGATTAAGAAATTGATTCCAGCGATCAAGATTGCTTGAGCCTAGCGTAAACCAGTCATCACATAACATGATTTTCGCATGAGTGAAACGAGGTTGATATTCATAAACAGCAACATTGGCTCTTAATAAACGTTGATAATATCTCTGCATACCGTAAGTCACCCATTTATGGTCACTATGTGGGCCGGGAAAAATGAGTCTGACGTCAACTCCTTTTTTTGCTGCGTAACGTAATGCACGTCTTATTTTCCAACTGCTAATAAAGTAGGGTGATGTTAACCAGACATGATTTTTACTATTGCGTATGTGGGTGATAAGGGCGCGAAAAATTTCATTTTTTTCAGCTCCGGCAGAAATGAGAACACGCGATTTATTATTTTTCTGTTTGGAGGTGGTTTTAGCTGGAGAGAGCTGTATTTTTTTGTTGGGTTTGTATTTTTTCCAAATAAGGTTAAATGAGTGATTTAAGTCGAAAACCACATCTCCTTCGACTTTCAACATAACATCATGCCAATAGTTATCTGTAACATCAGGGCTAAATTCATCTGTTATTCCTGCGCCGCCAATAAATGCAATATGATTATCAATGGTTAGTAGTTTTCGATGATCTCGTTTTAAACTTCTTCCCAAATGAAAAAAACTAGCAGGGTTATAAAGTAATAGCTCGATATCTACCGCAGTTAACGTACCCTTATCTTTATCACTTAAACCTTTTGTACCGTATTCATCTAATATTATATAAACGTTAACGCCACGTTTTTTTGCATTCGATAATTCTGTAATGAATGCATCAGCAGTATTACCTGATTCAAACAGGTAAGCTTCAAATAAAATCTGAGTTTTTGCTTTCCTTATTTCATCAAGCATAGAAGAGAAATAATCAATTCCATCAACCAGGAGTTGAAAGCTGTTGTCATAACGCCATGGATATTTATATATATTTTTATGAAGCATTATAAAAAACCTGACATGTTAAGCCTCTAATTTTTTATGGGAACAACTTTGTTATTTTCAATATGTAAGCCAAACTCGCCAGAAAGTAGATCTTGAATTTTTTTACCTGCAAGTTGATAACGCCAGCCTTTTAGCAGAGGAATGTCTTTTTCACCATAAATGATTTTTTCTATCATTTTTCGATTGGCGATATTCGCCGGGCTAATATTTTGTTCATTCGCAACCAGTTTTAATTGTGTTAGCAATAAGTCTGCGATAATTTCCTGATCTGCTGTGAGACGTTTTGGTTTTTGTGTTGATGGCAAATCGGATTCATTTAAATCCAGGGCATCTTTAATACACTTGAGAATAATCTTCCCTGAGTTCTCAATAGTCGCTTTCTTTATACTTGCGATGCTTTCTAGTTGAGAAGTGTTTTTTGCCAATAATTGCGCTGCTGCAAGGAGAATATCATCAGTTAAAATCCAGCGTCGAGGCAGGTCTTTCTTGATTGCCATTTCTTCTCGCCATTGTGCAATGTTTTTTGCCGCTGCAAGTTGTCGAGGTCTTAAACGATTAATGCCTTTCACTTTATTCCATGCATCTTCAGGTCGGGTAACAAATAATTCCGGTTTGCATAAAGTAGAAAACTCTTCATCAAGCCAGTTTTCTCTGCCTTGTTCTAAAAGTTGTTGTTTCAACAATGGGTAAAGTTGACGTAAATAATAAACATCATCACTGGCATAACGAATTTGTTCTTTACTTAAGGGGCGTTTACTCCAGTCTGTTCGTGTATGTGCCTTATCAAGCTGAACGCCTAAAACCTTTCCGACAAGTCCGGCATAACCAACTTGTTCACCATAACCTAATAAACTTGCAGCAAGTTGAGAATCAAAAAGGGGTTGTGGTAGCTCATGATTCAAATCATAAAATATTTCATAATCCTGTCGTGCAGCATGGAGTACTTTAATTTTGTTTTCATCATTAATAATATTCATTAATGGGCTGAGGTCTTTTAAGGCAATAGGATCAATACAGGCAATAACATCATCAGTTGCTATTTGAATAAGGCAAAGTTTTGCTCGATAAGTTTTTTCTCGAATAAACTCTGTATCGAGTATCAATACCGACGCGTCTTTTATGTTTTCGCAGAGTTTTTGTAGTTTTTCACTATCATCAACATACAAAACATCATATTTGGTAGCGTTATTATTTTTGTCTGACATCTAATAAAATCCTGAAAGTAGGTTAAGCTAGGGTCTGTTAATTTTTCAGATATTAGTTTGTTTTGAGAAAATCTCAGTTCAGGCAAGGCATTTTTTACGTATCAATGCACTCCATTGATAGTAGAAAATAACGCAGGCTGGGCTAAAATTAGCCAAAATCAAACAATAGATGAAAGATTAACAGACCCTAACATAATAACAAAAATTCTATTTCTTGTACGTGTTATGCAGGGTAAGATAAAGGCATAAAACAAGAAAAAGAGTAAGCGAAGTAATGTTGCCGTTAATTAGAATATTTTGGGATATATGCCGATTAAGAGTCGGGCCACAGGCCGTCCCCGCGGGACATAATTTAATGCTTGCAGCTGTCCTGGCCGGTATTATTATAGACAGTTTTGCATCTTCCATCTTAATTCCGAAGTTAACGGGCTTAGATATTCTAAAGACCGTCGCCATTTATAATATTTTATTACTCACGGCAATATATCTTTTACTGAAAGTTATTGGCTACGCAGATCGTGGTGTGCAGACAGTGACCGCTATTGCAGGATCTGGTTTATTTATTAGTCTTGTTTTATTACCGGGTTTATTAATGATGAATACAGTTGAAGAACAAGTTAAATCTTTTGCTATTTTTATATTAATTGATAATGTTTGGCGTATCGCAGTTGTTGCGCATATATTTCGTCATGCTTTTTCCATCAACTTATTAATGGCCATGATATTATCCGTTAGTTATTTAATTTTTGGGCTGTTTGTCGCTGATTTTTTATTACCTGCACAAAACACATTAAGCAGTACTTAGGTAAATTTTTATGCATATTCATATTTTAGGTATTTGTGGCACCTTTATGGGGGGGCTTGCATTACTTGCTCGCGAATTAGGGCACACAGTCAGCGGTTCAGATATAAATGTTTATCCTCCTATGAGTACTCAATTAGAAGAACAAGGCATTACCTTACTGCAAGGTTATAAACCTGAGCATCTAAAGCCTGTACCGGATATTGTTGTTATTGGTAATGCCTTATCTCGTGGAAATCCTGCAGTTGAAGCAGTACTGGATCAGGGCTTACGTTATACCTCGGGTGCACAATGGTTGCTAGATTACGTGTTACAAGATAAATGGGTACTGGCCGTTGCAGGTACACATGGAAAAACGTCGACAGCAAGTTTATTAGCATGGTTACTAGAAGATAATAAGTTATCTCCTGGATTCTTAATTGGGGGGATCCCCGGAAATTTTGGTGTCTCGGCACGTTTAGGTGAAACGCCTTTTTTTGTTGTCGAAGCTGATGAATACGATACGGCTTTCTTTGATAAGCGTTCCAAATTTGTTCATTATCATCCTAGAACGTTAATCTTAAATAATCTTGAATATGATCATGCTGATATTTTTCCAAATATCGAAGCAATCCAAACACAGTTCCATCACTTGTTACGCACCGTGCCTGCGAATGGTTTAGTCATTAGTCATGCAGATGAACCGTATTTAGATCAAACGATCGAGAAAGGTTGCTGGACACCTATTGAATATTTTTCTGGTAAGCAAACAAAACATTGGCAGTTCAAACCTGTTACAGAAGACGGTCTTGAGTTTGATGTGTTGTTTAATGATAAAGAAGTCGCTTCCGCAAAGTGGTCTCAGCTTGGCGAGCATAATATGCAAAATGCATTAGCTGCGATTGCAGCGGCAAGACATGTTGGCGTTCCAGCAGAACTTTCTGTCGAGAGCTTAAGTACGTTTAAAGGTATTAAACGTCGAATGGAAGTGCGGGGCGTTATTAATAATATTACGGTTTATGATGATTTTGCACATCATCCTACAGCGATTCAACTAACATTAGATGGTTTGCGTAAAAATGTTGGTAAAAAAAGAATTTTTGCTATTCTTGAGCCGCGCTCAAACACCATGAAAATGGGCGTACATAAAGATAGTCTTGCTGACTCACTGAGTCTTGCTGATCAAGTTTACCTGTTTCAGGCAGATAATTTAGATTGGGATATTGCTGCAGAGTTAAAAAAGAATTCTGGGCCAGTAAAAGTATTTTCATCAACACAAGCTATTATTGATAAAGTGTTAACCGAAGTAAAAATGGATGACCATATTGTTATTATGAGCAATGGCGGTTTTGAAAATATTCATCAGCGAATATTAGATGCGTTAAAAAACAAATATAACTAGAGATTATAAAATGGTAATGGCAGAAGAAAAACAAACCCCGGTAATTCTAGCCTTAACAGGTGCGTCCGGTGTGCAATATGCCTTACGTTTAATGGAATGTTTACTTGATGCCGGCACTCCCGTTTATTTAATGGTCTCCAAAGCCGCACAAATTGTTTTATCAATGGAAACGGAATTAAAAGTTCCAGCAAAATCAGCCGAGATGGCGCGTTTTTTTACTGAGCTTTACAAGGCTAAAAAAGGTCAGCTAGAAGTTTTTAGTCAGGAACAATGGACTGCGCCAATTGCGAGTGGGTCACATAAAGCGCAATCAATGGTTGTTTGTCCTTGTACCACAGGTACCCTTGCAGCAATTGCTAATGGCAATAGTGATAACTTACTTGAACGTGCTGCAGACGTAATGCTTAAAGAGAAACGACAACTCATTATGGTCGTGAGAGAGACACCTTTCTCGCAGATACATTTAGAAAATATGCTTCGCCTGTCTCAGGCAGGGGCAACAATTATGCCTGCAAATCCAGGGTTTTATCATAAGCCGGAAAAACTGGAAGATATTATCGATTTTATTGTGTCTCGCATTCTTGATCATTTAAAAATTGAGCATAGTTTGCTTGCTCGTTGGGGCGAGTAAGTAAAAAAGCTGGGCTTTTTAATAATTTGTGCCACACTTAATTGATATTATTTAAAATCATGTGATTTGATCTCGTTGTCATGTTTATAAAAATGTTGATGGAACCCACAAAAGCATGGATGTCATAGAAAAAATAAAAATACCCTTGTTTCCACTTAATGCTGTGTTATTTCCTGGTGGTGCCTTGCCGTTGCGCATATTTGAACCTCGTTACCTGGATATGATTAGCGAATGCATGAAGTCAGAAGGAAAAATTGGTGTTGTCTTAATTGAAAAAGGCAATGAAACCGGTATGGCAGCAAAAGGACATGATGTTGGTACTGTTAGTTATATATCTTATTTTCATAAACGCACTGACGGTATGTTAGGTATCACTTTAACGGGGGAGCAACGTTTTCGAGTGCTATCAACTGATATTAAACCAAACCAGTTAACCGTTGCTGAAATTGAGTTATTACCAACTATAGAAGTATCAAAAAATGAATATGATGCTGAACAGTTAACTAAACTGTTAAAGCAAATTATTGCTCAACTTGAACCACCTTATACAACAATGAAAAAATATTATGATGATCTGGATTGGGTAACGGGACGTCTTATTGAATTATTGCCATTACAGCTCAATGACAAACAAAATATGCTGGTGATGGCTGATGTGGATGAAAGAATCAATTATCTTCATCCCTTATTAGTTTCTATGGAAATGATTTAGTTATTTAACATTATTATTGTTCTGATAGCCTGTCATTCCCTCGCATGCGGGAATCCAAAGATTGTAAGTTTGAATATAGTTTTCTGGATACCCGCTTTCGCGGGTATGACGATTATTTTCTACTATTGCTCGTCATTCTCGCGTATGCGGGAATCCATAATAACTTACAAAGTTAAAAACACTTTCTCAGCAGCATCTAATGTTTTAGCAATATCATCATCACTGTGCGCGCTTGAAACAAAGCCAGTTTCATATGATGAAGGTGCGAGATACACACCTTCTTTAAGCATGCCATGGTAAAACTTTTTAAAGCGTTCCGCATCACAAGCACTAACTTGTTCAAATGTCGTAATGTTCTTTTCTTCTGTGAAGAAAAAACCAAACATGGCGCCGGCTTGATTTGTTGTTAAAGCTATATTGCTTTTGGCCGCACGCTCTTCCAAACCTTTAACTAATTTCTCAGTTTGCCTGGTTAATGTTTCATAAAAACCATCTTGTGAAATCATATTTAAGGTCGTGAGGCCAGCGGCCATGGCAACAGGGTTACCGGATAATGTGCCTGCTTGATAAACCGGACCCAGTGGAGCAATTTGTTCCATGATTTCACGTTTTCCACCAAAGGCACCCACAGGCATGCCACCACCAATTACTTTACCTAATGTTGTCAGGTCAGGTTTTATATTGTAAAAACCTTGTGCTCCACCCAGGGAAACACGAAATCCTGTCATCACTTCGTCAAGGATAAGTACGCTGCCGTATTCATCACAAACTTCACGTAAACCTTCAAGGAATCCTGGTACAGGTGGAATACAATTCATATTGCCGGCAACAGGTTCGACAATAATGCAGGCAATTTGATCTCCTATCTCTTTAAATGTTTTTCTAACATCTTCAATATTGTTATAACTTAACGTGATAGTAAGTTCTGCTAATGCAGCGGGAACACCCGGGGAGGTAGGTACACCTAATGTTAATGCGCCTGAGCCTGCTTTCACTAATAATGAATCTGAGTGGCCGTGGTAACACCCTTCAAATTTAACAATTTTGTCACGTCCGGTATAACCACGTGCTAAACGCAATGCACTCATCGTTGCTTCTGTACCAGAGCTCACCATTCGAACCATGTCCATTGATGGTACGAGTTCACATACTTTATCCGCCATTTGAGTTTCAAGTTCAGTAGGCGCTCCAAAACTAAGCCCCTTTTGCATTGTTTCCTGTACGCTTTTTAAAACGTCATCGTGTGCATGGCCAACAATCATGGGACCCCACGAGCCGACATAATCTATATATTGATTATCATCTGCATCATAAACATAAGATCCTTTTGCTTTACTGAAAAATACAGGATCACCGCCCACGCCTTTGAATGCACGCACGGGTGAATTTACTCCACCAGGTATATGTTTTTGGGCAGCAGTAAAAAGTTGACTTGAACGTGACATAAAATTTCCTTAATTAAGTTCTGTTAATTAACGCAGTCTGTAGCCCGGATGCAGCGCAGTGAAATCCGGGAAATCAATTTGATACGATTTCCCGGATAACATCACATCCAGGCTACACACTACCGTTAGCAATGGCAGGAGATATTATAAATCAGACTGAGGCTTTTGGTGAATCTATAATTTCAACAAATTGACGTGTCGCGTTTAAAATATCCGCTTGTCCAAATATGCCTTGAATAACAGCAAGCATATCGGCACCTTCATTTAGTAAAAATGGGGCAGATTCAGGTGTAATTCCGCCGATAGCAACAATCGGAACCGTGATTTGTTTTCGAGCTTCACTTAAAAGAGATAATTCGGCATGTGGCGCAGATGGTTTGGTGAGTGAGTTAAAAAAGCGACCAAAAGCAACATAATCAGCACCTTGCCCTTGAGCTGTCTGCGCAAATTCAATTTTATTATTACAGGTCACGCCAATAATTTTATTCTCGCCTAATAATTTACGAGCCTGTTGCAGTTGAGTGTCTTTTTGTCCAAGGTGAAGACCATCTGCATTTACTTTAATCGCAAGCTCAATATTGTCGTTAATAATAAAAAGGACATCATGCTTGTTACACAGTTTACACAGAGAGCTTGCTTCGAGCTCTTGTTGTTCGATAGATGCCGTTTTATTTCTGTATTGCAGTATTTTAATACCACCCAGGATAGCTTGCTCAGCTTTTTCTGCAAGATCTGCTCCCATGAGTTCAGGATCCGTAATCGCATAAAGCCCTTGTAAGATATTTTTATTCTTCTGCTTAATTTTTTCAATCACTATGTTGCCAGTAAAAGCGGTTAGGAATGAGTTGGCCCTTGTCGCTAATTTTAAAGGCATGCTTTAATGTATTCCAGCTATAGTCCTGTGCTTCATTGATTGCATTAAAAGGGTCCAGACCCTGGGCAATGAGTGCAGCAATAGCAGATGCCAGTGTACAACCTGAACCATGATACTCATTTGGTAAACGATCCCAGCTAAACGTTTCAACATGTCTGCCTTCATAGAACCACATATTGTCTACATGCTCGCTATCTTCATGAGTGCCCGTTAATAAAACGGCATCACAACCTTGTTCCATTAATTTTAGTCCGCAGGCATTAAGTTCATTTTCATTACTAAGTAAACGAGCTTCTGGGCTATTTGGCGTCAGGATTGTTGTGTGTGGCAATAATAATTCCTGAATGGCTGCAAGCATGCCTGTCTCCGTTAAATTTGTTCCGCCACCTGCAGCAAGAACAGGATCATAAATGACAGGTAAATCAGGATTTTCTTTTAGAATTGTTTCGATAGCCTCAATAATATTCAGCGAACCCACCATGCCAATTTTAATTGCCTTTACGGCTACATCTTCAAGCAATTTATTGACTTGCTCTTTAAACAATTGTGTCTCAATTGGCTGGAAGTGACTCACATTCTGCGTGTTTTGTACTGTAAGCGCGGTAATAACAGGAACAGCATGGCCGCCCATGCTGGCAATACTCTCTATATCAGCTTGTATACCTGCGCCACCTGAAGGATCAAAGCCAGATAAACATAAAATAGCAGGAGGGGATTGCGGCATGATTTAGCTCGATAGTTGGTCTATATAATATATGGCTGACTATTATAATCTAATGTAGACTATAAAAACGTATAGTGATTAAAAAATAAAGGAATGTTTGATTGTCCATTTCCAATAATAATACCGCGACTTTAGAGCAGCAGTTACTTACCTTGCAAGAGGAAGTGGAGGCGCTTCGTAAAAAAAATACAGATCTTGATGAACGCCTCAGAGCTTATTCTTTAATTAATACCGGACAAATTTCTTTAATTAATAAACTCATCGATAAAGTTCCCTTTGGTGTGATGTTATTAAATGAACATAGCATCATCATTCATGCTAACGCTGCCGCAGGAAAGATATTTGACGCTTCCATTTCTGAAATGAATGGTCAGCATTGTAATAATTATTTTAAATGTTACGACCGCTTTAATAATTGCTCTGTATTGATTTCTGATGAAGAAATAAGTTTGCAACAAATACGTTGTGTTAATAGCGATAAGTATGTCATGCATAGCGCATTTATTAGCGACGAAGGCAGTGAAAAAATTATTGTTGAAACATTTGTTGATATTTCAGAAATAAAACAAGCAGAACAAGAACTTATAAAAGTCAGTAAAATAAAAGATGAATTTCTTGGCATGATAAGTCATGAGTTACGTACACCTCTTAATGTGATTCAAGGTTATAGCTCATTACTTGAAGATAAATTAAAGAACTTCGAAAATACAGATGCTGCTTCATACCTTATGAATATACATCATGCGGGAGATATATTACTTCGCGTCGTCAATAACCTATTGGAACTTTCTGATTTAACCGCTGGAAAAATTAAAGTTGATCATATACCTATTGACCTGGATATGATTGTGACTCAGCTTCAATATCGTTTAGAAAAAGATTTTGAGCGACAAGGTAATGCCTTGCTATTTAAGCATGAAGACATAAAACCGTTTGAGCAGGATCTCGCACTATTAATGAAAGTGCTATATGAGTTGTTAATGAATGCAAATAAATTCACTGAAAATGGTGAGGTAGTACTCACTATTTCTCTACTTAAAAGAGAAGGGGCTGATTGGATATCTTTTAATGTTTCCGATACAGGCTGTGGCATGACGGAAGAAACAATAGAACAAATTTTCCATGCATTTCATCAGGCCGACTCTTTTCTAACGAGGGCTTATGAAGGCTTAGGCTTAGGCCTTAGCCTGGTGGAGAAAATTGTAACGCTGATTAATGGTCACATTGAAGTGGAAAGTGAACTCGGTAAAGGTTCGAACTTTGCTGTCTTTGTACCCTATAAGCTTGTTACCGATGTATAAAAACTCGCTTTTTAAATTTATTTAGAAGTGTTTTCTTAATGTTTTTATTGGGTTACTGGTGAGATACAAACATTATCTCCTGGTATGACTTATATTCTTTAGAATTTGATTAATTAATAAAAAGGTTTAACACTCGCTAGAATAATAATAGCTACTAACATTAATACCGGCACTTCATTAAACCAGCGGTAATAAACATGTGAATGTTTATTGTTATCTCTTTTAAAGTCAGCTACAAACTTTCCACACATAATGTGATAAATAACTAAAGCAACAATCAAAGCCAGCTTAATATGTAACCATAAGTCCTGGCCAAAGCTTGCCCACGCATAATCGATTAACATGGCCGTACCAAAGACAATAGTTAGAATTGCCCCCGGTGTCATGATTCCGTAAAAAAGTTTACGTTCCATAATTTTAAATCGATCACGACTAACCTGATCATCAGACATGGTGTGATAAACAAATAGACGCGGTAAATAAAATAAACCGGCAAACCACGTCACCATGAAAATTAAATGTAAGGCTTTTAACCACATACTCTGTCTCCAGATAATTTGAAGTTGGTTCTGAACCAACCTACAACTGAGAATATTGCCCTGTAGGTTAGCTCAAGCGCAGCGGAGCCAACAAAAATTTGCAATAATTATTTTTTATTAAGTATAGAAATAATTCTTTTTTTCCACACATCCATTTTTATTACACCAATTTTCTTTTTAATGATTTTACCGTTGTCATCAATAAGGAACGTTGTTGGTGTTAAACTTACATTGCCAAAGGCACGAACTGCGTCTCCTTTTAAGTCAAAGGCAATGAGGTAAGGTACTTTTTTGCGTTTCACCATTTCCATAATATAGTCAGGCCGATCATACGGCATGGCGATACCAATAATTTCTAACCCTGTGGAATGCAATTCATTGTAGAGTTCAATCAGGTGTGGCATTTCTTTAATGCAGCCAGGACAGGATGTTGCCCAAAAAGTAATTAATACAGGTTTACCTTTTAAACTGGAGAGTTTTAGTTTTTTTCCATCAATTAACTGTAATGTAATATCAGGTACTTGCTGTGCGCCAGAGGGAGCAGTCCATAGATAGGCAATACTACCAAGAATAAGGATTGCGAAAAAAGTGATTAGGATATCTTTGGTTTTCATATTTTAACTTCAGTTATTTTTAAGATTGATTTTTATCTGCCTGAACAGTTTTATTTAAGTAAGCATCAGCCAGTGCTTGATATATTGGTGTTGGACAAACCAGGTGTGAAACTGATTTTGCTATCAGGGCTGTTGCCATTAAGGGCATTAGCATGGATGAACTGCCGGTCATTTCCATAACAATAACAAATGCAGTAATAGGTGTTTGCACAACGCCTGTAAAATATCCCACCATACCAAGCATGACAACTGCAGAAAAAGGAATGCTCGGCATAAATTGTGCGAGATCTGCACCTAGCCCTGCACCCACTGACAACGAAGGTGCAAAAATACCACCGGGTATGCCGCTTAAGTAAGAAGCAATCGTTGCCAGTAATTTATAAAAAGGAAAAGCGACTGAAACCTCGCCACCATCAACCAGATTTTTAGCTTCAAGATATCCGGTACCAAAAGTTTGACCATCAGATAAAAAGCCTAATAAACTTAAAATGAGTCCGCAGAAAAAAGCAATGCGAATAGGATATGCACTTAAGTAGGTTGCGATCTGGCGTGTACCAAAAATCAAACTACTGCTGAATAATCCACCGAGTAATCCGCCGACGACACCACATGCTATTACGGCAATCCAGGCAGAGGAAAGAGGAATAGTTTCTGCTGTATGACCAAAGTAGGTGTATTCACCCAAAACAGAAAGTGCGGTAACGCCGGCAAGAACAACAGCAATAAGTAACGTGCCACTTTTACGTTCTTCAAAAGAGCGGCTCATTTCTTCAATAGCAAAAATAATTCCGGCCAGCGGAGTATTAAACGCTGCTGAAATTCCCGCTGCGCCACCGGCAAGAATAAGAACGCGCGTCATATCCCGACTGCGCATGTTAGGCATAAATTTGCGTAAAGAATAAAGTATTGATGCACCAACATGTACGGTGGGTCCCTCGCGGCCAATAGATGCTCCACTGAGTAGACCAAGACAGGTGAGAAATATTTTCGCTAAAGCAACTTTTAATGACAGGACTTTAGATCTCATGCTGTGACTGGTCATTGATAGCGCAGCAATGGCCTGAGGAATACCACTACCCTCACTGCCCTGAAAAAAACGACGGGTTAACCAGGCAATTATTGTTAATCCCAAGGGGGGCAAAATATATGCAATAAGAGGTTGTTCACGATACAGCTGATGATACAGCTCATCAGAGTGTCCACTGGCGATGGCAAAAAATGCTGCCGTTAGGCCAAGAAGAATAGCACTACCCCATAAAACAAGCCGGACTTTCCATTTATTAACAGAGAGTAAACGTCTTTTGGTGCGGTGATAATGTTGCTTATACATAATGCCGCTGATCTTAACACAAAGTTAAAGATCAAAAGACTTCAACGCAAAGGCGCAAAGAACGCAAAGTGCGCAGAGGAAAAGATTCAAAAAGCGGTTATGTAGGTTGGCCTTTACCTGCATGGACGCAGGTAAGGGGCGTTAGCATTAGGGC
>JAGLTQ010000125.1 GCA_023135195.1 Gammaproteobacteria bacterium
ATAGCCTTAATCTCAACATGCTTGACTGGAATAACATCTCAACCGTACTGCTCGACATGGACGGTACATTACTCGATTTACATTTTGATAATTATTTTTGGCAGCACCATGTTCCCATGCGTTATGCCGAGAAAAATCAATTACACGTCGATGATGCGCGTGATATTTTAATTCCAAAATTTCGATCTGCTGAAGGTACGATGGATTGGTACTGTGTTGATTACTGGTCAGGACAACTCGACCTTGATATCGCACAATTAAAAGCAGAAGTTGATCACCTAATTGCAGTGCATCCGCATGTTGTTGAGTTTTTAGAAGCGATAAAAGCAAATGGTAAACATGTTGCGCTGGTAACCAATGCTCATCAAAAAAGTTTAATGTTAAAAATGGATCGCACTGCCTTGCATCATCATTTTGATGACATCATTTGCGCACATGATTTTGGTTTGCCAAAAGAAGAACCGGAATTTTGGTCGCGCTTAAATAAAAAATTGCCTTTTGACAAAGATAAAACTTTACTGGTGGATGATACTTTATCGGTATTACGTTCGGCGCAACAATATGGAATAAAACACTTACTCGCTGTACTCAATCCTGACAGCCAAAGTCCACAACGGGACACGGAAGAATTTCAGGCAATACAAGATTTCCGTGATATCACACCCTAAGATCAAAACCCAACGCAAAGGCGCAAAGAACGCAGAGGTTCGCAAAGAAGAAATATTTCAAAATCTTTTAGTAATTTAATTTTGGCTTCAGAGTATATACCAAAAATATTTAAAGGTTTTCTCTGCGGTACTTGGCGTTCTTTGCGCCTTTGCGTTGAAGTCTTTAATTCTCTTCAAACCGCCTATCCCACTTTTTAAAACGTTTGCGGCAATACTCATCAAGCTCCTGGTAGGTTTTAAAATAAAACTCAAAGTGAATATCAGCAGGTTCATCATATTCACAAAAGTCATTTGAATAATCACGACAAATCTGTGGTCGTGTTTCATATATTCCACAACCACCTTCTGGCTTTAAAAACTGGCACTTATTCATAGCAATTAAAAACCAGCCATCTTCGTCTTTATAAACCTGCATGTCCTGATGAGCTAATTGCCAAAGCATATGATCAAAGTCTGACATTGAACGGGGTGTTTCCATTTCTTGCGTCACGTAAATGCAACACTTTGTTCCCGCACAAAATGAACATTTATTTTCCGGAGTTATTTCAATTTTTTGCATATTTTCATTGGCAGACATTCAAAAACACCACTATATTTAGTAAGTAAATTAGCGTCGCAGTATACCTGCTTGTAGCTTCAGGCAAAAATGATATTTGACTAATACAAAGTGCTTCACAACAATTATTTCAAACTAAGGGTATGCTCTTATTTTATGGACCGTGCAACAAAACAATAATAAAATTCATATATAAGTTATGTTATGGTATTTACCAAAGTATGAGGACGTGAAGCATTTTGGGATAAAACCACACAACAATAGTAGTGCAATTTAAAACTCGACCCTCATGCATAAATGACATATGCATCCCCCGGCAGAAGAAGACGAAACCAGAGGTTGAGAGAAGACTGGCCTGGGCCATACTGTCAGTACATGCTACCGACATGTATGATATTTTTAGTAATATTTATCAGCTCTAACAGCTGAATAACATGATAAAAAAATATAATAAAAGACATGAGCCAGGAAAATAACATTTCGAATTACGAGCTGCGTAAACAGCTCAAGGCACTCATGTCTCAAGCGCAGAAAAATGAAGCTAAACTTCAAAAGTTACAACAACAAGAAATTCTTCTCATTGGCGCAAATAGTCTCCCTGAACTTATTGATATTGTTCTGCAACAATACCGTGATGCCTATGAACTTGATTACGTATCACTTTTATTAATTGATAAAGATTATGAAATACGACATGTGGTTGAGTTTATGAGTCCTGGCCTGCTTAAGCTTCCAACACTTATTTTTTCTGACTCGCATACGCTGTTGGAAAATGTTGTTATCGCACAAGCAGCAATCAAGGAAAAAACAAACCCTGTCGAGTTTCAGAAAACATTATTCCCAAATTTCAAAGATGAACCCTACATGGGGAAGTGTTCAGATGCATGTCGCGATATATTTTTTCCGTCTATAAACAAAATGCCAGAATGTGTTGCCGTATTACCTTTAATTCGTCATAACAAATTGATTGGCTCACTTAATCTTGCCAGCTTTGATCCATCACGATTTATAACGGGATCAGGTACTAATTTAATTAAACGCCTTTCATCTATTCTTGCTGTTTGTATTGAAAACGCAGTTAACAACGAAAAACTAAAACTACTTGGCTTAACTGACGCTTTAACAGGAATTCATAATCGCCGTTACTTTATGCAAAGACTTGAAGAAGAAGTTGTTCGTGGTACACGCCAGCAACTCCCCGTCAGTTGTTTATTTATTGATATTGATCACTTCAAATCATTTAATGATCTTTATGGCCATTCCGTTGGTGATGAGGTTTTACGTTATGTGGCAAATATCATCAAACAACAAATGCGTTTGAGTGATGTGTTAGCGCGTTATGGTGGTGAAGAATTTTCTGTATTGCTGACCAACACAGACACCGAACTTGCCCAGGAAATTGCTGAGCGTATTCGGCTATCGATTGCAAATGCCGTTTTGAAAGTGGGTAGTTTGCCCGATGACTTGCACGTTACCGTTTCTATTGGCTGCACGACAATGAAAGATACAGACAATCAAAATATTGCTTCACTCGGAGAAAGCTTACTTAATTTAGCCGACCAGGCATTATATGTATCTAAAGATGCAGGTAGAAATTGTATTAATGTTGCCGAGTTTAGTTCGTCTGCAGCGGCTCAAGTAGCGTATTAAAGTTTTTCGGTAGAACATACTGTAATACCTCTTTACCTTCTTCTTTGTAAATCAAATCTAACCCCTTTTCCGGGTAAAGATAATGCCAGCCAATCTCTTTTGTTTTAATTTTAATTTTATAAGTCGGTTTACCAAAACGCTCAAGAATAACTTTCTCATCTAATTGCACTGTTGGAATATAAATTATATTTTTAACAATTAATTTTTTTAATTTATCAGCAGTCGGTTTATCAAGTTCATAACGAACACCATTACTTTCATCACCTTTTTTTCTTCTGCTTACCTTCTTAATTGATTTCAGTTCTTCCTCAGACACGTTTATTGTTAAAATAAAGCTTCCTATCATTCCACCTAATGAAACATTTTTATAATACGCTTCTAACTCTAACTTATTATTCGATTCAAAAAGTCCCATTTTAGGACTGCTCTTTAATATAGCATCTACTTCTTTTAATGGTGTTTCATCTAAAACAATACCAAAAACACGTGAACGGCCATCAGGTAATATGCTTATTTGCCAGGGATAAGTTTCAAGTACAACTTTATCGTTATTTTGCTTATTACCGGGAATAAAAAGTATTGCGATTAATACTAAAACTGCAATGATAATAATTTTTTTCATTTCTTTACCTGTAACCAAAATGTAACTGGACCATCATTCAGTAAAGATATTTTCATATCAGCACCAAATTCACCTGTTTCAATGTGTTTATATTTGTTTTTTGCTTGTTCAACAAACTTATCAAAAAGCGCTTCACCCAATGCAGGGGGTGCAGCCGATGAAAAGCTGGGGCGACAGCCTTTTTGAGTATCCGCAGCAAGTGTAAATTGAGGAACTAATAATAAACCACCTTGAATATCCTGAACACTTAAGTTCATTTTATCATCGTCATCTGCAAATATTCTATATGACAAAACTTTATCCAGTAAACGAGTGACCTGCTCCTCGTTATCATTCTTTTCAACACCAATAAAAGCTAAAACACCCTGTTTTATTTCACCAATATTTTTATTGTTAACGACAACCTTTGCTTCGCTTACACGTTGTATCAATGCGATCATTTTAAAATATTTGCCATTTCATCTGTTGCACAGACTAAAGCATCAACTGTTCCCGGTTCAGTAGCAGAATGACCGGCATCT
>JAGLTQ010000126.1 GCA_023135195.1 Gammaproteobacteria bacterium
TTATTGGTTTTTCTACAGCCTCGTTGAAGCTGTAGAAAAACCCTAAGTTGACTTGCCACTAAAATGTGAGACGATATAAGCGATTAAAAGTATTTATCCTGAACACGAATATAAATTTTGTTGTTGGGATCGCATTTACAACGTCACTGCATTTAAGCGCTACTTTTATATATGAGTCGATATTTTTACAAGTTTGATTTAGGTTCCATAAAGTACCTGTTTATGGGTTTTTCTACAGTCTCGTTATGAGTCAAAAACCTAATTTGCCATTTTTCGAGTTATTAACTATGATAACATTATATGCAATGGAAAATTACGTTTTACAGTGACAAAGTAGAAACTCTAACCTTAAAATTTCCCTCAGGAGTATTAGCTAATTTCTTACATATATCTGAAATGATTGAAGAATTAGGCCCTAATCTAGGTAAACCGTATGTCGGTGCTCTTGGCTCAGGGTTGTATGAAATTAGAGCTAAAGGCAAAGAAGGCATCGGGCGTTCTATGTACTGTGTGGCAAAAGGAAGAGAAGTCGTAATATTGCATTCATTTATTAAAAAAACGCAAAAGACACCTAAAAAGGAATTAGATCTTGCGAAAAAACGAATGAAAGAGGTTTTAAAATGAGTCGTACTACACTTTCACAATTCAAGAAAAAAGCATTAACTAAAGCTTCTGTTAAAAAAGAATATGAAGCTTTATCTCCAGCATATGAGCTACGCAAAAAACTTATTGCTTTGCGCCAACAAGCTGGTTTAACTCAAGAGCAAATTGCAACAATTCTTCATACCCAAAAAAGTAATATTTCGCGTCTTGAAAACGCTAACTCTGTTAACTCTCCCAAATTATCAACAATAGAAGAGTATGCTCATGCGGTTGGTTATGATATTGAAATTAACTTTGTACCCTCACAAAAAAACTCATAACAACACGCCCTGAGGTGGACAACAAGTAAAAAATCATCCCTTTGCCGCATAGTTTAACAGCGGAGAACTGTCCCGTCCGCGTGTCCGCAGTAACTTGCTGTTACAAAAACATCCTGTTTTTTAAATAGAACCTCCTTTTTTTACTAAATATTGATCATTGTTTAAAAAATAATCACAACTTTTTTCTTTTAATCGTTATTTTTCATATTAATAACACGAAATTGTTTGTAGCAAACAAGTGTTTCCCTCGGACAGTGACATTGTCCGTTAATATCTAACGTTAATTACAAAATAAAACTTTCAAGTTTTCAAGAAATACCCCGTCAACAAACCATCCCCCGTCAACAAACCATCCCATGCATTAAATGAATATTCCTTTTTAATCTTTTGTTGATAAATATCTTTGCCTTGCCAAACTTCAGCCGGTGTTCGTCCATTTAAATGTTGATGTGGCCGTACATGGTTATACCAAAAACGAAACTGTGTCAGCGCACCACCGAGTTGTTCCAATGAGTCCACGTCCCACTGGTTTAACTTTTCTTTTAGCGTTCCAAAAAAACGCTCTACACGACCATTCATCCAAGGACAGCCTTTATCAATACGTTGATGTTTGATACCTAATAACCAAAGTGATAATGAAAAAAGTTTCGACGTAAACACCGCTTCATTGGTCACTCACGGCGTCCTGCCTTACGTGACATTTGTGCATCCTTGCACGTCATCTGTGCGAATGATTTTAGGTTTACCGTATTTCTCTATTGCATCTAATAAAGAACGAAGCAGGGTAATGGAAGCTTTATTCTTTAAGCCTTTCAAACACAAACAACCCCGACTACCGTGATCAATAATACCGAGTATATTATGCAGTTTATTTTGTGTATCTGTCTTACCGGTTAAATCCATCCCCCAAACAATATTTACTGGAAGCGGACGTGGTATGCGATGTTTACTATTTTTACGTAAAACCTGAATCTCGTATTGATGCTTTTTGATGATATTACTGACATAGGTTTTTCCTACCGTCATTTTCTTTTTATTGGCATATCGACGATTAAAACTTTCCGCCAGTTTCCGACACCCAACATCTGGCATAAAGGCTTTCATGCGAATAATTTCTTTTGCTACCCAGTTTGGTTTTTTAGGGTGAAGGAAAAATGTTGATGGTGATTGAGTCGTGAGAGGTTTACGTTTTCCGTAATAACCTACGAATGGGAATTGATACGGAAAGAAATATAAAAAGAGATGTACAGCAACAATAATTAAAAACATCCACCAACCTTAAATAATAAGGTTAACGGCGGAGTTGCTGTATCCTATAATTAGGATACTCAATTAATATTGATTACGAAATTTTTCAGCCATTTTACCCAGCTTATACATGATTGACCGGTTTAGCGCTTGTTCATGTGCATCAGGTGTTAATATCGCCATGAGAAGGTAGCAATCTTTATCAAAATATCCCTGGCAATAGATTAAATGTTCATCACTTGTGCGATTAAATTGCAGGGTATGAATTGGCCATGAGTTATCGTTATCTGCTAAATGTATATGAGCAACTTCTTCCGATTTTATGATGGGTAAACTGTTGCTGTGATTATATAAAGCATCACGACCGAAGGTATCGGGCACTTCACCTGTTTCTTTATAATTTTTAAAATCAGATTGAAGTGCCATCACCTCATCAGATGACAGTATGTTTTTTAAATGAGTATGAAAAAATACACGAATTTTATTCACTCAGAAAAATGTCCCAAGTCTTCATCGCTTGCCTGTTGAAGAAATCGGGTTGATTCTTCGCTGATCTGCTTTAATCTGGCAGCAGAGGGGCGAAATTGACCGATAATTGTTTTGTCTCGCTGGCTTTGTTCAATGATCAGCATCATTTTTTCAAACAACTCAGCGCCAACCATATAACCTGCGGTTTGGTTATGTGACATCACCGCGACGGGGTTATTGGTAAAATATTGGCTAGGATTTTTTCGTAATTCCGAAACCGAGACCATTTCTTCAGCGAGAATCTTGTGTGTAGACATAATAATTACCTGTAATTTTTGTACTCTATTTCGTACATAATAGAGTACAAATTAGGCGTTGTCGAGCCATTTTAATCATTTAAGTCTCGTTTTCCCCTTTTTTCAGTGACGATTGTTTCATTTATGTGTTGCATGAAGTTCCCTGTTTGCCCATGCAGCAAACTCAGTACGCGTACAACTGTCAGCACTTTGTAATCCCTGGCCTTCTGCAACGCGGTAAATAACCATATCTTTCTTTGGATCATCAGATATGGCTTCATCAATGATCTGACGAACACACCATTCAGCACCATGTTTACTGTTGGTGTAATAGTGTCCCAGGATAATTTGATTCGTCGCAAAGTTTGGTGTTTCAGCATGTTCAAGGGTTAAAGCAAAGAGTTGCTGCAGATCATCAACATTAAGATCTACGACTAAGTCAATATCAGAAAGTGCCCGTTCGATATGCTCTTTTTCAATATAGCGAGATGGTTTTTGTTCTTCTATTACAGGTGTATCGGTAAAGCGCATCATGCTTGTAGGATAACGGCGCCAGGGAAAGAAGCTATTAAATACAACTGCAGTGCTGAAAATGATTACAGTATTTAATAGCACTGGTATGAGTATGTATTCAAAGCCTAATGCATTAATTGCTGAGCCACCAATAACAGCAGCAAGCGCGGTTGCTCCACCGGGTGGGTGAATACAGTTTAAAAGGTGCATAGCACCAATAGCGAGTCCCACCGCCAGACCGGCTGCCAGAAATAGATCGGGAACGAGCTGATAACAGGCCACACCAATAAAAGCTGAAATAAGATGACCACCAAACAATGCCCAGGGTCGAGAGAGCTTGCCATGAGGTACGGCGAAGACCAATACGGCAGATGCACCCATTGATGGAACAATGAGTGCAGCACCACTTGCACCGGTAAAATGAAAGCTGATCAGGCTGATGAGAAAAATGCCGATAAAACCGCCAAATGTAGAAGCAAGGACTTCTGCAGTACTAACGGATTTTTCAATGCCTAAGGTAGTTTTTATTTTATGTAATAAATCACTCAAGGTATGCTCAACATATTGTTATTAGTATATTGAGCAATAGTACCTTACTTTACGAGCTTTTATGATGAGGTCTTATTAAAAACCTTCTTAAAGACCGTTCCTTTGCACTTAGGGCAGGGAGGAATGTGACCGGGTTTCTTGAAGTGCAAAACTTCATCGCAATTTTGGCAGTAAAGTACCCCCACATTGGTAATTTCCCCTGTGTGCCAAACACCAACCTGACGAGCCCGTTCTGCCAGGGCATCAAGTTCCAGACGTGTTTTATCCGCTAAGGTCGCAAATATTTCAGCAAATTTTACTTCGGCAAATTCCAGATCATCCTTAATTAGGTTTTCTAACTGCTGACCATTTTCTGATAAATAATCCGCCGCCTGTTCTAAATCTTTTTTGATATATTCACCGATCTTTTCGGTTTCCTCTTTAGTGACCTCACCGAGTTCAGAGGCTTTATTTGCTGCTTTTTCAATATTTTCAGTTAATGTTGGAATAGCCTTTTCTTCGGCGGTATGCCATAGCTCTTTCACATGCTCTAACATTGCATGATAGGTTTTGAGGAGTTTATCGGTGGTTTCTTTGTTCATGGTGAATATCTCCTTATGATTTAGTCCATTATAAGCACAGTTTCTTGAAACTAGCTTTGATCTATATCAGAGTTTTATTGTGGAGTATTCCGTGCTTGCTGTATCCTTACCTCCCTTAATTTTTGTTTTTATGGGATTTAACCCATGATAACTACTAAAATAAATTTTACATATAAATCAAAGACATAGCAGAGTTTTATGGAATCAGAATATAAACCCGAACAAATTGAATTAGAAATCCAGAAATACTGGGATGACAACAAGGTTTTTAAAGCGGTCGAAGACCCAAATAAAGAAAAATATTACTGTCTTTCGATGTTTCCGTACCCAAGTGGGCGGTTACATATGGGGCATGTGCGAAATTACACTATTGGTGATGTGATTAGTCGCTATCAGCGCATGCAAGGTAAAAACGTGCTTCAGCCTATGGGCTGGGATGCGTTTGGTCTACCGGCAGAAAATGCAGCAATCAAAAATAACGTGCCACCTGCGAAATGGACACGTGAAAATATTGATTACATGCGTGATCAGCTTAAACGTTTGGGCTTTGGCTACGATTGGGATCGTGAGCTCGCGACCTGTGACCCTGATTATTATCGTTGGGAACAATGGTTGTTTACCAAACTCTATGAAAAAGGATTGGTTTATAAAAAAACAGCTGGTGTAAATTGGTGTCCAAATGATTTAACCGTACTCGCTAATGAACAAGTGATTGATGGTAAGTGCTGGCGCTGTGATACCGATGTGGAGAAAAAAGATATTCCACAATGGTTTATGAAAATTACCGATTATGCGGATGAGTTGTTGGATGAGTTAGATAGTCTGGAAGGCTGGCCTGATCAAGTTCGGACTATGCAACGCAACTGGATTGGTCGTTCTCAAGGTGTTGAAATTAGTTTTGCTATTGCTGATCGTGATGAAAAACTAGATGTATTTACAACCCGTCCAGATACATTAATGGGCGTGAGTTATGTTGCGGTTGCAGCAGAGCACCCATTGGCAACAGAAGCCGCAAAGAAATATACAAATGTTGCTGACTTTATAAAAGAATGTGGAAAAACGGATACCGCCGAAGCCTCGATGGAAACCATGGAGAAAAAAGGTATCGATACAGGTTTAAAAGCGATTCATCCTATAACAGGTGATCATGTTCCGGTATTTATCGCTAACTTTGTTTTACTGGGGTATGGCTCTGGTGCGGTGATGGCTGTGCCTGCGCATGACCAGCGTGATTATGAGTTTGCAACAAAATATGGTTTATCAATTAACCAGGTTATCGAACCAGTTAAAAATGGTGGTGATGATAAAGTTAATGTTGATCTAACAAAAGAAGCATTTACAACAAAGGGAAAACTGATCAACTCGGGTGAGTTTGATGGTTTAACTTCAGAAGATGCCTTTGAAAAAATTGCAGATTTTTTAGAATCTAAAAATGCAGGTGAAAAACGCACAACCTATCGCTTGCGTGACTGGGGTGTTTCGCGCCAACGTTATTGGGGATCACCGATTCCGATTATTAACTGCGATAAATGTGGCGAGGTTGCGGTACCTGAAAAAGATTTACCCGTTGTGTTGCCAGAAGATATTGAGTTTGAAGGCGTAGGTTCACCAATTAAAAAAATGCCTGAGTTTTATGAAACCACATGTCCTAAGTGTGGTGGTAAGGCGGAACGTGAAACGGATACCTTTGATACTTTTATGGAATCATCATGGTATTACGCACGTTATGCTTCTGCGGACAATGATAAGGCCATGTTAGATGAGCGCGCAAATTACTGGCTGCCTGTTGATCAGTATGTTGGCGGCATTGAACATGCTATTTTACATTTGTTATATGCTCGCTTCTTTAACAAGCTAATGCGCGACGTAGGTTTAACAACAAATGACGAACCGTTTAAGAATCTTTTAACCCAGGGCATGGTTCTTAAAGACGGTACCAAGATGTCAAAGTCTAAAGGTAATACGGTTGACCCTCAGGGTTTAATCAAACAATACGGAGCAGATACTGCGCGTTTATTTATGATGTTTGCTGCACCACCAGAGCAATCTTTGGAATGGAGTGATACGGGTGTTGAAGGTGCGTCACGTTTTTTAAAACGATTATGGCGCTTAGCATTTGAACATGTAGAAACTGGCAGTACTATTGCGTTAGATAAAAATGCATTAAATGATGCACAAAAATCAATGCGCCGTATAACTCACGAAACTATTGCGAAAGTGGGTGATGATATCGGACGTCGTTTCACTTTTAACACAGCAATTGCTTCTGTGATGGAGTTAATTAATGCGTTAATGAAATTTAAAGATAATAGTGAGCAAGGACGTGCAGTCATGCAGGAAAGTTTGCAAGCGATTGTTTTATTGTTATCTCCTATTGTGCCGCACATCACACATGAAATATGGAAAGTGCTTGGTAATAACAGCTCATTGTTAGAACAGGCCTGGCCTGAAGTGGATGAATCCGCTTTAGTGAAAGACAGTTTACAAATTATTGTACAAGTAAATGGTAAGTTACGTTCACGTATTGAAGTGGCTGCAAACGCAAGTAAAGATGAAATTGAAGTGGCTGCAGTCGCAGATGAGAATGTAGTGAAATTTACTGACGGTAAACAGGTTGTTAAGGTGATTGTTGTACCTGGCAAACTGGTTAATATTGTAGTTAAGTAATATTGGGTTAGGTAACATCAAGTTAAGTGATATGAAAAAAATAAAGATTACATTTTTATTTTTACTCAGCGTCTTCATTATAAGCTGCGGCTTCCACCTGCGTGGCAGTCAGGATCTTTCAGCCGTTTTACCTGAAGTGCAAATTCAAGGCACAAGTCAACACAGTGAACTTGGTCGTGAATTAATTCGTACCTTAGCAGCAGTAAAAGTTAACGTGGTGGAGGAGTCTGAAACGTTATTGAAGATCAATCAGGATCATTTTTCGAAACGTGTTTTGTCTCTGGATAGTTCAGGCCGGGCTAATCAATATGAGTTAATTTACCAGTTAAACTTTTCTTTAATGAAAAAAGTAAAGTCTGAAAGTCGGATGAAGGTTGTCGATTTAATACCTGCTCAAAATATTACTGAAAAACGTGAGTATTTATTTGATGCTAATTTAGTGCTGGCAAAAGCAGATGAGGAAAGGCATCTCAATAATGACATGCGACAAGCGGCAATGTTGCAGTTGGTTCGACGCTTAATGTTTTCATTGAAATCTAAAAGAAAAGTTTCCAGGTAAAATGAAACTTTATTTTAACCAGCTTAAATCACATCTTGAAAAACAGTTACAACCTGTTTATTTCATCAGTGGTGATGAACCTTTTCAGCTTGATGAGTCCGCGCGTTTAATTCGTGAAGCGGCAAAATCTCAGGGTTACACTGAACGTGAGGTTTACCATGTTGATCGCAGTTTTGATTGGGATCAATTAACGCATTCTGCAGAAAGCATGTCGTTGTTTGCAGAACGAAAAGTGATTGAGCTTCGTATTCCAACGGGAAAGCCAGGTGATAAAGGCAGTAAAGCATTGGTGGCTTATACCAGCCAATTACCTGAAGACAATTTATTATTGATTGTTTCCGGCAAGCTGGATTCAAATCAGACAAAAAGCAAATGGTTCAAGTCCATTGATGCATGTGGTGCAACCCTTGCGGTGTGGCCATTAGAAATTCAGCAGTTACCCGCATGGTTAAAACAGCGAATGCAGTTAAGAGGTTTACAACCTACTGAAGATGCTCTTACTGTTCTTGCAGAACAAGTTGAAGGAAATCTTCTTGCGGCGGATCAAGAGCTGGAAAAGTTACGCATGCTTTATGGTGAAGGCCCCGTCAATGTAGAACAAGTGCTTGATGCTGTGAGTGATAGCGCCCGTTTTGATGCTTTCGCTTTAGTTGATGTCGCATTGCAGGGCGATGCTGTTCGGGTATCGCGTATATTACATGGACTAAAAAATGAAGGTGAGGATGTTTTGCACATATTAGGTGCGTTGATGTATCAACTTCGTATGCTTGAAAAAATGGCCGGAGCAGTCGCAAAAGGACAGGATCTGGAACAGGTTTTTAAACAACATCGAGTCTGGGACAAAAGAAAAATTGTTCTCAATGCGGGCTTAAAGCGTCACGGTTTAAAACGCTGGCAAGCCTTTTTGCTGGTTGCGGGGCGAATTGAACGCATGTGTAAAGGCCTGGCGACGGGCAAACCATGGGATGAGTTGCTACAATTAACATTACGGATAGCGGGTGTGGCATTGTTTCCGCTGACTGCTGAACAAATAGCGACCAAGTGATAGAAATAGTTCCCTCCCCTTCAAGGGGACGAGCTCATGGACGGGCGAAGGTACGGCTCCAGGGGTGGAGGAGGTAGAATTGTGCCGGGAGCAACAATCGAGAATAATG
>JAGLTQ010000127.1 GCA_023135195.1 Gammaproteobacteria bacterium
ATCGAGGAGCAATTGTCGAGGGTTAGGGTGGGTGATATGTAATATTCCCTCCCCCTATCCCCCTCCCTAAGGGAGGGGGGGAATTAAGTAACTAAAATTTAATAGAAGATGAAAGTTATGGATATTAAAAAATACATGAATGAGCTCGGCCAGCAGGCACGCGCTGCGTCTCGGGAATTAAACCGTGCAAACACCGGGCAGAAGAACACGGCTTTGCTGGCGATCGCCGATGCAATTGAAGCTCGCAGTGAAGAACTCTTAGCGGCAAATAAAAAAGACATGGATGCCGGGGCGAAATCGGGCTTAGATGAAGCCTTACTGGATAGATTAGCTTTAAATAATGAACGTATCACAGGTATGGCTGAAGGTATTCGTCAGATTGTTGGGTTACCTGATCCTGTTGGTGAAATTACCGATTTGAATTATCGTCCAAGTGGAATTCAGGTTGGAAAAATGCGTGTGCCTTTAGGGGTGATCGGCATTATTTATGAATCTCGTCCTAACGTAACGGCTGACGCTGCTGCGTTATGTCTAAAATCTGGCAATGCAGCAATTTTACGTGGTGGTTCTGAAGCACAACATTCTAATCAGGCAATCGCTAAGTGCATACATGACGGTCTTGAAAAAGCGGGTCTGGCAAAAGCGGCTGTTCAAGTTGTTGAAACGACCGATCGTGCTGCGGTCGGCGAACTGATCACGATGCAAGAGTATGTTGACGTCATCGTGCCACGTGGGGGCAAAGGTTTAATTAAACGCATTAGTGCAGATGCCCGTGTGCCTGTGATTAAACATCTGCATGGTGTTTGCCATGTATATATTGATGATGATGCAAATTTACACCAGGCTATTAGTGTTGCTTTTAATTCAAAAACGCAACGTTATGGTACTTGCAATACCATGGAAACATTACTGGTGAGTGCTGCTGTTGCAGAAGATGTTTTGCCTGAGCTTGGTAAGATGTACATAGATGAAGGTGTTGAGCTGCGAGGTTGTGCAATCACACAAGAAATTTTACCGGGTATTAATGCGGCGACGGAAGAAGACTGGGATGAAGAATATCTTGCGCCTATTCTTTCAATTCGCGTGGTTGATGGCTTTGCAGAGGCGGTTGATCACATTCATAAACACAGCTCGGGTCATACAGAAACTATCATGACGGAAAACATTACCATTGCACGTCAATTTATGATGGAAGTGGATTCAAGTTCAGTGATGATAAATGCCTCCACTCGTTTTGCCGATGGTTTTGAATACGGTCTAGGTGCCGAGATTGGTATTAGTACCGATAAAATTCATGTTCGTGGTCCCGTTGGTTTGGAAGGCTTAACTTCGCAAAAATATATCGTGATTGGTGACGGTCATATTCGACAGTAAACTTTCATGATTGGTATTTTAGGTGGCACATTTGATCCCATTCATTATGGGCACTTACGCACAGCATTAGACGTGCAACAGCGTTTGTCACTTGAGGAAGTACGTTTTATTCCCTGCGGAGAACCACCGCACCGAAATAAACCAATGGCAGAACCCTTGCAGCGATTGGCAATGGTTCGAGCTGCTATTGCAGGACAAGAAAAGTTTACGCTTGATGATCGCGAACTTCGCCGTGATGGACCATCTTATATGGTGGATACGTTAAGCAGTTTGAAGCAAGACTTTAAAGATAAAACTTTTTGTTTGATTTTAGGAACGGATGCTTTTAATGGCTTAGCACAATGGCATGAATGGCAGCAGATATTTGATCTGGCTAATATTGTTGTTATGCAACGACCTGAGGCAGATGGAAAGGAAAAAATAAATAAACATTTGTTTTCACAAATTAAACATCGACTTGTTAATGCCGATGTTTTAAATAAAAAACAAAACGGCAGCATTTGTTTTGTGCCTGTTACTCAAATGGAAATTTCAGCAACGATGATTCGCAAGCAATGGCAACAATGTAATGACATACAATTTTTTTTACCGGATGCAGTGTTAACGCTGATCCAACAGCAAAATATTTATTAAGGTTAAATTATGAATACAAAACAACTTTGTGACCTGGCAGTTGAGGCTTTAGAAGATATCAAAGGTATCGATATTAAAGTGTTAGATGTTGTTGATAAAAGCAGTGTCACAGATATTATGATTTTTGCCAGCGGTAATACTTCACGCCAGGTAAAAGCATTAGCAAACAATGTTGCGGATAAAGCTAAAAAGGCTGGCTCACCAGCTTTAGGTATTGAAGGTGATGATGGTAATGAGTGGGTTTTAGTTGATTTAGGTGATGTGGTGGTGCATATCATGCAACCTGCAATCAGAGAATTTTATAATCTCGAAAAATTGTGGGGTGAAGATAGCCCAACAAATGATCGTCGTTAAACTTTAATTATGTTGATCCTTCTTATTGCTGTTGGTACGCGTATGCCTGGTTGGGTGGGAGAGGGATTTAATGAATACGCAAAACGTATGCCGCCGGAAAGTAAAATCAAGCTAGTTGAAATTGCTGCCGGTAAACGTGGCAAAAACAGTGACATTAAACGCCTTACTCAACAAGAAGGTGAGAAAATGCTTGCCGCTATTCCTAAAGGTGCAAAAATAGTTGCCCTGGATGTATTAGGCAAAGCGTGTACAACTGAAGAACTCGCCCAGGAATTAAAAAACTGGCAAGCATGTGGTCAGGATATTGCGATTCTCATTGGTGGGCCTGAAGGCTTAGCGGATGATTGTCTAAAACAGGCTCAACAAAAAATATCCCTCTCAAAATTGACGCTACCGCATCCCCTGGTTCGAGTTGTTCTTGCAGAACAACTTTACCGTGCCACAACTATTCTTAAAGGTCACCCTTACCACAAGTAATTTATATCATGACAGAGATTTCCCTTTTTCTTGCCTCCCAATCCCCGCGTCGTCGTGAGTTACTGACACAAGTTGGTATTTCCTTTGATATTTTATCAGTCGATATTGATGAAACCGTCAAAAAAAATGAAATTGCAGAGGACTATGTAGTTCGTTTGGCTTCTGAAAAGGCACTTGCAGCGTGGAAAATCATAAAGCAAGAACCTAAAGCCGTTTTAGGATCTGATACGGCGGTTGTTATTGAGGGCAAAATTCTGGGTAAACCTGAAAATGTGGCTGATGCAAAAAAAATGTTGGCTTTATTATCAGGAAAAACTCACCAGGTTATGACCGCTGTTGCTTTAGTCACGCAGGATGCAAATTCTTCTCAAGCTGAACTGAGCAGCATTATTAATGTCAGTGATGTGACTTTCAAAGTATTATCAAATTCGGAAATTGAACAGTATGTAGTCACGGGAGAATGTGATGATAAGGCCGGTTCGTATGCTATTCAGGGCCTGGCGGCAGCTTTTATCACGCACTTATCAGGGAGTTATTCTGGAGTAATGGGCTTGCCCTTGTTTGAAACGGTCGAACTCCTAAATAAAGCGGGCATTAGGGTAATGCCGAGTAGTTAAGAATTACAGGTACGAATTTATTCGTACGCTGAGGTAAAAATCAACCATAAAGGTTAGTATATATACACCGCGTTCGAATGAATTCGAACCTACGACAAACAAATAACACCTTGAGTGGACGCATTAGGCATTAGGGAAGATTCCTTAGTAATATCATAGGCTTAGTATAATTAAAAGGACAGGTATGAGTGAAGAATTACTGATTAATGTGACCCCGCAAGAAACGCGAGTGGCTTACGTTGAAAATGGTTTACTGCAGGAAGTTCATATTGAGCGTGAACGTAAACGCGGCCTGGTGGGAAACATATATAAAGGCAAGGTTGTCCGTGTTTTACCCGGTATGCAAGCTGCTTTTTTAGAGGTAGGACTGGATCGCACCGCTTTTTTACATGTTTCTGATATTGCTCAACCAAACGGTAAGAACGGTGATGGTGGCGAACCCTCTGATGTCATTATGGAATTACTGCGTGAAGGTCAGGAGATAATGGTGCAGGTGGTTAAAGATCCCATGGGCACTAAAGGGGCACGTTTGACTACGCAGGTATCTTTTCCTTCTCGCTATTTGGTTTATATGCCGGGAATTTCTCATGTTGGTATTTCACAACGAATTGAAGATGAGAATGAGCGACAACGATTAAAAAAGACCATTTTCGACTTTTCTTCTGAGTTTGATCAAGGTGGTTATATTGCCCGTACTGTTGCGGAAGGTATAAGTGATGATGCTATTTATAAAGATATGCAGTTTTTACAAAAAATATGGTCAAATATTTTAGAACGAAATAGTAGTTCTAAAAGTTGCTCATTAATTCATGAAGACATGTCATTAGTCATGCGTACGATGCGAGATTTAAGTGGCATTGAAATTGAGAAGGTAAGAATTGATTCGCGTTCAACGTATGAGAAAGTACAAAAATTTGCAGGTAAGTTTATTCCCGAGTTAGAAAATCGAATTGAACATTATCCTGGTGAGCGTCCTATTTTTGATTTATATAGTATTGAAGATGAAATTCAAAAAGCACTGGAGCGTAAAGTTCCTCTTAAATCAGGTGGTTATTTAATTATTGATCAAACTGAAGCGATGACAACAATCGATGTGAATACCGGTGCATTTGTTGGTCACAGAAATTTAGAAGAAACTATATTTAAAACAAATCTTGAATCTGCACAAGCAATTGTTCGACAGTTACGATTACGTAATCTTGGTGGCATTATTATTATCGATTTTATTGATATGTCAGATGCTGAACATAAAAGACAGGTTTTACGTGCTCTTGAAAAATGTCTTGATAAAGATCATGCAAAAACAAATGTTTGTGATGTTTCATCACTCGGGCTTGTCGAAATGACACGTAAGCGTACCCGTGAAAGTCTTGAACATATTTTATGTGAACCATGTCCTTGCTGTAATGGTCGAGCATCGCTGCGAACGGCAGAAACTGTTTGTTATGAAATTTTCCGGGAAATTATACGTGAGGCACGCCAGTTTGAAACGCAGGAATTTCTGGTTCTGGCCTCGCAACCTGTTGTTGATCTTATGTTAGATGAAGAATCAACCAGTATTGCCGAGCTAGAAGATTTTATTGGTAAGCCAATTCGTTTCCAGGTTGAGAATGAATATAATCAGGAACACTTTGATGTTGTATTAATGTAATGATTAACCATATCTAAAGAATCTGATGGCAAAAAGACATCCTTTATTTCATAAATTAAAATCTGTAATTGGTTATAGCATTGCCATTGTTGTAATTATTGCAGCACTTACAGTGTCAGGTCTGCGTTTTATTCTGACAACTGCTAATGCCTATCAGGATGAAGTTGAACAATTAGCCTCAAGTCTATTAGAACAACCAGTTAAAATTGGACGTATGGATGCCAGGCTAAGTGGCCTGGTGCCGACATTAATTTTCCACAATGTACAAATAATTTCCGAACAAACTAAAAAATCTTTATTTTCACTTACCCGTATTGATGTAGGACTTTCTTTTTCTGATCTTCTTTGGCATCAAAAAATTACGCCAGCACAATTAACAGTACGCGGGATGAACCTTCAGGTAACCCGTACCGTAGAAGGAAACTATAAAGTAAAAGGTTTTGACCTGGATGCGCTCAGTAAAACCGGAGAAAATAATTCCAGCACATTATTTGAACATTTATTAGTACAGCATGGCGAAGTAGGTTTAGAAGACAGTACTATTACGTGGAAAGATGAACAAAATGCAGGACTTACCTGGTTTTTTGAAGATGTAAATTTTTTATTAAAAAGCACACCTAATCGCTATCAGCTATTGCTTTCGAGCAAGTTACCCAAAGTGCTTGGTGACAAAATTGATTTATCATTTGATTTAACGGGAAACCTCTTTTCGTCAGAAACCTGGGATATTAAAGCTTTTATTGAGAGTAAAGGTTTTAATTTACATCCTCTTCAAAAATATATTAAAAATGAAAAAGTTGAATTGATTAATGGCGTTGCAGATCTTGAGTTATGGTTGGATTGGAAGAACAAAAACATCAAGCAATTAAGTGGTGATGTGAAGCTGCATGATTTTTCTTATAAGATGAATGCGAATAAAGCCGTTACCATAAAGTCGGTTTCAGGAATGTTTGATGCTTACCAAAATAAAAATAATTGGTGGAAAATTGGCGTTAATAAATTTAATTATGGTGATGAAAAATCATCAAGAGGATTAAAGTTTTCTCTGGCCTTTAATAGTAAAAAAGACAGGCTTGAAGGTTTTTATCTTAATGCTGAACGCCTTAACCTGAAGTCAATATCAAAAATAGTCATCGACAATCATTTTATTGATCGTAAGAAGAAAGTATACGTTAGTGATTTGGATATTCATGGTGATTTACGAGGCTTCTCTCTTGTCTGGAAAAATAATGAATTATATAAATTAAAAACAGAGTTTAGTGCCTTCGGAATAAGTTCATGGAAAAGCGCCCCTAAAGTTGATGGTATGTCAGGTTTAGTCGTTTATGAACAAAATACAGGTGTGATTTCCTTAGCGTCTGAAAATGCAGTTGTTGCTTTCCCCGGATTGTTTCGTAATGAATTTAAACTGGATAAACTCAATGCAGATATAAAATTATCAAATACAAATGCAGGCTTACTTTTTGATATAAACAATTTGCTAACAAAAAGTATCGAGGTAACCTCAGTTTCTACAGCGAAATTATGGTTGCCGAAAAATGATGCTTCCCCCTATCTTGATTTACAAACATATATATCAGAAGGAGATGTTTCCAAAGTTTCTAACTATCTTCCTGTTGGTATTATGGATAACTCATTAGTTAGCTGGCTGGATGAGGGCTTGCTTGACGGGAAAGTAGAAAAAAGTACGGTTGTCTATAATGGTAGATTAAATGATTTTCCTTTTGATAATACAGAAGGTATGTTTGCAGTTGCAGTAGATATAGATGATTTAACTCTTCATTATCAGGATGGTTGGCCGAAAATAACGAACTCTAAAACCGCAGCATTTTTTACTGGTCAGGGTATGAAAATCCATCTATTCACCGGAAAATCTAAAAACAACCGATTGCACGATTCATATGCAGAAATAAAATTATTTTCCAAAGCCGAGCTGGAACTCGACCTTTCAGCGAACGGTACCACGCATGATGCCGTTAATTATATAGTTAACAGTCCGATCTTACCTAAAGCAAAAAAGACATTTAATTCAATGCGATTATTGGGGGATATAGATACAAAAATTAAAGTTAATATTCCTTTAGATGATATTGTTAGCAAGAAAAAAACCTTGTCTTATTCAGGCTCTGCGAATCTGCATAATGCTTCACTGTTTATGTTAGAAGATAAAATAGATATAACGGAGGGTTCAGGAAGGTTGTTTTTTACGGATAAAAATATCACAAGTAAGAATCTTGTGGCAAAAATTTTAGGAGAAAATTCAACACTTTCTGTTAGCTCATCTGTAAAGAATAAAAACATTAAGATAACGGCAAAAGGAAAAATCAAACCCAAAGAAGTATTAATGAGATTCAATATTCCCGGGGCAAAAAGAATATCTGGTATAACACCCTTTAAGGCAAGCATAACATTCCCTGAAAAGAGTAATAAAACAAATAATCCTGTGTTCATATTGAATAGTAATTTAATGGGTATTAAAAGCACGTTACCTGATCAGTTTTACAAGAAAGAAAAATCAGCTCAACGATTTAGCTTTTCAACAATATTTCCTGGTGATGATAAAACACAGCTTGTTGTTG
>JAGLTQ010000128.1 GCA_023135195.1 Gammaproteobacteria bacterium
TAACTAGTAAAGTAGGTGTTCCTGAACAAATAACGGAAGTACCAGAAGGACAAACCAGACACGAAGTAAGAATAGGTTTCCGCCACTCACGTTATTACCTATTCCAGAGCCAGAATGAAATTGCCAATAATGAAGTTTTATTTCACCAACAAGCCAAGCCACATATCCCTCAAAATATTAAAGACACTCTACCGTATTTTGTTGGTGCAGCTGAGGATGACCGCCTTAGTGAAATTGAAAAACTGCGTTCATTAAAACGTGATAAAGCACAAATAACTAAGCAATTAAAAGAGATTGAGTCACTTAAAGGTGAAGGGTTGCAAAAAGGTTATATTTTATTGGCTGAGGCAGCTGAATTGAATCTATATGATTCTATAGATATGATCCCTAAGGAAAAAGATCTTATTAATGCATTAAAGCATATAGCAGAGTGGAGTCCATCTGAAGTAGATGATAGTGATTCATCTGATCCACTTATTGAGTTGGAACATGAACATCAGGAGTTACTCCACCAGAAAAATAGTTTAAAACTTCGATTAAGAGAAGCTCAAGAATACAGTGTATCTGAATCGGGATTTGAAAGTGCAGTAAATGAGCAAGTGTACAGGTTGAAATCTATTGGCCTGTTTCAAAAGTTTGAAAAAACACAGGAGCTTTGTCCTGTATGTGATGCACCTCATGATGGGAATACAAAGTTTGAAATAGTTATTAGCAGTGCGCTTGATGACCTTGCTAATAAGCTGGAAGGTGTAGGACGGAGTAAGCCAAGAGTGTCTGGTTACGTCAGTCAACTTAAAAATGAACAAAGTAATATTAACTTACAAGTCAAAAGAACGAAGCTTGCGATAAATAATATTCGAGAGCAAGATCATGAATTAGCTCGTTATGAGGAACTTAATATCCAGCGCGCACGTTTATCGGGTAAAATTTCACTTTACGTTGATAGTATTGATTGGAATGAGGACAGTAATGATCTTGTAAATCAGATCAACCTGTTAGAAGAACAAATAATTATGTTGTCGGATAAGCTTGATCCAGAAGCATTACAAGAAAAATTAAATGCACAACTTAATTGTATTGCTGATGATATGACGCTGTGGGCAAGAGAATTAAATCTTGAACATAGCGAAAATAGAATTCGACTAGACGCAAAAAAATTAACTGTTGTTGCTGATACTCCTTATGGTGTTGTCCCGCTGAGTAACATGGGTAGTGGTGAAAACTGGGTGGGATATCATCTAGTTACTTATTTGGCGTTAGCAAAATGGTTTATTGAACAATCAAGGCCAGTAGGCAGATTCATATTTTTTGATCAGCCAACGCAGGTGTATTTTCCAGCTGATAGGTCAGAAACTGGGGATTTATCAGAAATTGAAAAAGATGAAGACCGACAAGCTGTTAAGCATATGTATGAATGGATATTTAAAATTGTTGAATTATTATCACCTGATCTACAAGTTATAATTACGGATCACGCAGACATAGATGAAGACTGGTTTCAAGAGGCCGTTAGAGATCATAAATGGCGTGGTGACTATGCATTAATCCCAAAGCATTGGTACGAAAATTTAGATAAATAAAAGCTACTTTTATTTAAGTTATTATACGTTTTTATAGTTCTAATTGGGATAAATTATGATTGCTAATGAATGTGCGCTTTGTGATATTGAAATTACACTTGAAAATAATACAAAAGAACATGTTATTCCAAATGCTATTGGTGGACGAAAAAAAATTTCAGGTTTTATCTGTAATGCTTGTAACAATCAGTCTGGTGACGATTGGGAATCAGATTTGGCTAGTCAGCTAAATCCTCTAAGTCTTTTTTTTGGTATAACTCGCGATAGAGGTGAAGTTCCTTCGCAAAAATTTGAAACAACTGATGGCAATAAAGTTGTTTTGAATGTTGATGGAGCAATGGATATTGCAAAACCAGAATACATTGAAAGTATTCATGATGCGGGTGTAAATATAAGTATAAGTGCTCGCTCTATGAAAGAAGCAAAACACATGCTCAAAGGAGTAAAGAGAAAGTACCCTCAAGTTGAACTAGATGACTTGATCTCGAACGCTACAGAAAAGTCATATTATCCTTCAGACATGATTAAATTCAATCTGTCTTTTGGAGGACAAAAGGCCGGTCGCTCCATTGTCAAATCAGCACTGGCATTAGTTGTCGAGTCAGGAGTGTCTGCTAATCAATGTGAGCATGCTGGTAATTATTTACGAAATACTGATGGCGAAGCATGTTTTGGTTATTATTATGAAACTGAAGTAGTTACTAATAGACCACAAACTATTCCATTTCATTGTGTTTATGTGAAAGGTAATCCAGAAACTAAGCAAATAATAGGTTACGTTGAATACTTTGGTATTCAGAGAATGGTCATGTTGTTATCAAGCACATATTCAGGCAATGAATTTGAAAATATTTATGCTATCAATCCAATTAATGGGGAATTGTTAGATTTAGATATAGAGTTAGAGCTAACAAATCAGGATATAAAAGATGCATATAATTACAAAAAAATACCTCAAGGTTCTATTGAGGAAGCTCTTTCTCAAGTGATACCGACAGGAATTAAATCCTCACTCGAAAAAGAGAAGGAACGCGTTATTAATAAAGCAGTTAAATATGCTTTCGAAAATTGTGGTGCCAAGGAAGGTGAGTCTTTAACAGAAGAGCATATGGAAAAAGTATCTTCTTTAGTATATGAAAAGTTAGAAGCATTCTTACTACATCAATTGACTATAGGGCGAAAGAGACAATAACAAATATACAATAAACTTTAATTGGATAGTTTTTCTCTGCGGAAGAATATTATTAATGAGCGTCAATTTTACGGTTTGTTTGAAATGTTTTTTATAAAGTCACTCTCATTATTTTTTATAATCGTATTATGAAAAATTTATTAGACTAGAAAATAGAGCAATCATTTTTATTCCTAAGTTATTGTTATAAATGCATATGTTGGTGGTGATAGTATGTTTTTTATAGGTTGGTTCAGTTTATAATTACTTCAGGGACTATGATCCAAGTACTGGTCGATATGTTCAGTCAGACCCGATTGGTTTAGCGGGTGGGTTGAATACTTATGGGTATGTAGGGGGGAATCCTCTTTATTATGTTGATCAATTTGGATTAGTTAATAAAGTTAAAGTAGTAGTTGGTCTTACTAATGGAGCTAAATCAATATATCAAGGTGTGCAAAGTGGCGGGCTAGCTGTTGCAAGTCTTTTTGCTTTTGCTATTGGGCAGCCAGAAATTGGGATTCCTGCTGCTGCTCTTGCTGCGATTAGATTTCGTAATGCAACGAAGTCAGAAAAGAGAGCAGGTAACCAAATTGGTGAAGGTTTTGCAGAGATTCTTGCCGCGAATCACGTAAAAATTTAAATGGCTTATTGCCATACGGACAAGAGTTTGATGATATTGATGAACCAACGGCTGAAGAGTTTTTAAATAAAAAATATAATGATGTTAAAAATAATCCGAATTTTAGCAATATTGAAGAATTCATCAGTGAAGTTGGTTCACTGATATAAATTTAATTGTAAAGGATATTTTAGTGTTTGATTTTATAGCTGAAATTGGATCGAGCTTTCCTTGGATATATAGAGGATGGCTATATATTGTTCTTAAAACATATCGGGATGATATGAAGTATTATTATAAGAAGCATAATAAAGGAAGTATTTATTTGGTGTTTGATGTTTTTATGTCAATCGCATTTATGATGTTTGAACTATATATCGTTATTTATGTTCTTAAATAGTATGAAGTCATACAAATTAATTAGTAAGTAAAAGGGGGCAGACTTAATTTAATGGCCTTTATTTTATAAAGAGAAAGATCTCCCATAAGCCTTGTTACCCAACAAGATTTTTTTATTTTTAGTCGCGCGATATTTAGGGGTCAGCAGTCGTTATTAACTTTATCGTCTGAGTATCGCAATCCAGCGCCATAAATTTAACAGGCTAGATAGCGAACCCGCCAAGTAAGTTAAAGCTGCTGCGCGTAAAATACGCCGTACCTTTGGAATATCTTCTGCCTCTATATAGCCTGATTCGAGAATAGGTAATGCCTTATTAAAACTGGCATCGGTTTCTACGGGTAAGGTAATTAAATGAACAAGCGTGGCCATGAACATTGAGCCAATTCCAACAATAAATAAAAATCCGCCCAGCGCAGGTGCGCGAGTTAACATGGTTACAATGGGCATGATCATCAGGGCAGAGACCCCAAACTTTTGAACGGCATCTGCAAATATTGCAAGACGTCCTCGCCATGCTAGTAAGGGTTCTTTTCGGTGATGTTGAATCGCATGTCCCACTTCATGTGCAGCAACGGCAATGGCGGTTAATGATTTATCGTCATAATTTTTTGGTGATAAACGCACAGCCAGATCTGTGGGATCATAGTGATCGGAGCCAGGTTCTGTTTTTTCTACTTTGACATGTGACATTTCAAATCTATCAAGTAGATGTCGAGCGAGCTCCCCACCGGTGCCTTGAAGACGATCTAATGATTTTGAATAACGGCGGAAGGTATATTGAGCCCACCATTGTGGACCAAATAAAAGAGCAATAATGAAAAGCAGGATAATTATAAAATGCATAAAAAGATTATATAGCCACTAAGAATAAAAATTGTTTTGCCACGAAGGACACCAAGAGCATGAAGGAAATCAAAAAAATTACCACTGGGACACGGGGTACACAGGGGAATTTATATTTCCCTCAACATCCTGTATTTCCCGTGGTTTAAGCTTTATTTTTTTCCTTCGTGTACATGGTGGCTAAATATTTCAGCCTTTATTTTTTACTACAATAGAAGCGATACCTAAACTTCGTAAACGCCGGCGTGTTTTATTTAACAGACTGATATTATTTAGTGGCCCAATACGAACACGATGCCAGGTATCGCTGTCATTAATTTTTACTTTTTGAATATTTGCGACGATACCTTCTAATGCAAGGCGAGCTTTTAGTTTATCGGCTTCTTCAAATTTCTTAAACGATCCAGCTTGCAGCATGTATTGTTGGTTTGTGGCATTTGCTGGTGGATTATTATTTGTATTGATGAGTTCCTGTTCAGGAATCGCCACTTCTAACTCGGGCAATATAGTATAAAAGTCGAACTTGGGTTTACTGCTGGTGACAGGTTCGGATGGTTTTTTTGCATGTTCTTTTTTTACACCACGCGTTTCAGTTTGTTTTTGGAAAACTTTTGCAACAGTCTCGGTAATGGCTAACTTACCTGAGCTGTTATCTTTAATATAAACGAGCAATGCAACAAATAAGCCGATAGCTAAACCTGCAAGCATCCATATCCAGCCTGGTATAGGTCTGTGTTCTTTGTGTTGTCTTTTTGCGTAGTCTCTTGGCATGGGTAAGTTTTCTTATTTTAATTAATTTTTGTAAAAGTCATATTTTAAAGTAAAAACACCATATTCAAATATAAGCTCGTCATTCCGGCATGTTCTTAGCCTGAATCTATTCTGTATCATTGATAACTGGATTCCGGCTTAAAGCCTGCGGAATGACGATTATTTCTTCTAATTTGAATCGCTCTATAGATCACATCTCACTTGGCGCTGAAACACCGAGTAAACCGAGTCCGTTTTGTAATACTTGTTTTGCTGCCGTAATTAAGGCAATGCGTGAGTTACGAATAGCCTCATCATCAACAATAAACTGATGTGCATTGTAATAAGTATGGAAATCATTCGCCAGGTCACGCAAGTAATGAGCAAGCTGATGTGGTTCATGATTTAACGCGGCAGTTTCAACAAGTTCTTTAAATTTAGATAGTGTTGTCATTAAAGATTGCTCATGACTTTCAGTTAACTTATCAAGATTTTCCAGTCCAAGTTCCTGATCATAAGAAAAACCTTTTTCATCAAGCTGGCGTAAAACACTACAAACACGTGCATGCGCATATTGTATGTAATACATCGGGTTTTCATTTGATTTAGATTTCGCAAGCTCTAAATCAAAATCTAAATGTTGCTCGCACTTGCGCATGACATAAAAGAAACGAGCAGCATCGCTGCCAACTTCTTTACGTAACTGACGCAAGGTGACAAATTGCCCTGAACGAGTCGACATTTGCATCTTTTCTTTACCGCGATAAAGGATGGCAAATTGAACGAGCAATACATGAAGTTTTTTCGGATCATCTCCAACTGCTTCCATAGCCGCTTTAACGCGAGGCACGTAACCATGATGATCGGCACCCCAAATATCAATCACTTGATCGTATCCACGTTCAAGTTTATTCATGTGGTAGGCGACATCAGAAGCAAAGTAAGTTGATTGTCCATTGGCACGAACCAGTACACGATCTTTTTCGTCACCAAACTCGGTAGACTTAAACCAGATTGCACCCTCGCGCTCTTCAGCATGGCCAGATTTAAC
>JAGLTQ010000129.1 GCA_023135195.1 Gammaproteobacteria bacterium
CGGGGTTTTTGGCGTGCAGGTTTAGCCAGCATCATTGCCAGATTTGAGGCAAAGTCACCATGACTTGGGTCACGGGTATGTTCTATAACAATCTTTACGCTGACATCGTCAGCTAAAACACCGTCTTTTTTTAGTGTTGTGATGACTTGTTCGAGTAATGTGGTTAATGCTGCTTTCATGATTTAGATAGATAACCTGATAATTTTACGGTTGAGCTTAAATTTGAGGGGATTATATCACTGGCTAGGAGGGTAAAGGTACCGGAGTCACTACTATTTGGGATTGCTATCTTGTAGTAGTAATTCCGGTATTTTAGTTACATTCTTTGTTTACTTAGGTTTGGAGATTAATTCTATTTTGGAAAAATAGGCTTCGATGCTTTTAACCTTTGCACGAGGAACTGTCATGGTGAATTTGCCACCTTTGACTTTCTTTTGCACGTAAAGATTGGTTTTGTCGATACGTATTAATTGCCCGTTTCTTTTATTTCCATTTTTAGTTGTGACATGAACAAAGTCACTCAGGTGTTTGTTTATATCGGAGATTTTAATTTTATGATATTTCGCCGGTGCCTTTGCATAGACCTTGGGAGCAAGCACTGGAGCAGGTGGCTTAATGGGATCACCGCGTAGCAATGACTCAAAATCCAGGCTCTTTGCCATGCGTTTTTCAAAGTTCTCAGTAAACTCTGCAGGTGGCAATGTATAGCTCATATCCGTCACTAAAAGCCCATTAATTTTAAGCTCAACATTTAATGCGCTCATAATTTCATCAGCTGGCATAGTAGGGAGCATCATGGGATTAAATTCTTCATTTTGTGCCATCGTCAATGTGACTAAATCTGGTTTTAACAAAAAGTCCTTATAGGCATCACGTAAACCTAAACCGGGTGCGAATCCCCAAACCATATAAAAATAATTATCGGATTGTTTAACTTCAGCATCGATGAACTCTTCTTTTTTCATGTTGCTCAGTTCAGCGCAATATTTCAGCAGGCGCGGTGTATATGTTTCATCTTTATATGTGATTTCAAGATTATCAAGACGAGGCATTCCGCTTTGCATCATTTTGTCTGGAGACATGCCGTCAATATTTGAGATGTTGATATTGACCTTTAAATTGCCTATTTTTCGGCTATTTTCATCAATAACAATGTTGAGTGTTTTTTTACTTTCGTTAAAGTCATAGGCCATTCGCATATTGGATAAAATACGGGTGTAGCCCATTTCTTTATAATCACTTGGGCCAAAAACACTTTTACCGCCACATATTTTACGTTCATTAGCAAAAACAGGTTGAACTCGTTTTACTAATCTATCCAGCCATTCAGCAGTGTCACCATGCAAATCGAGATAAAAATCATCAATTGCAAATCCAAGGCGTTTAGGGAGCTCACCTTTTTTAATATTTTCAGAACCATTGAGCATGTAAGCAAAGCCCGGTGTTTCGAAAGTTATATTACCGATGGAAATTTCTTCAGGTAAAAAATTACCTGAGACACGAACATTCTGTAGTTTAACTTCACCTGAAAGCATTGAGGTTGTCAGGTCGCTGTACTTAACCTGCACGAAAGGTCGAATGGAACTTAACGTGTTATCAATATTTGTTTTGAACTGGTGATGTATATAACCATTAATACCTGCAACAAGTGCAAGTATTGCCAGTAATGCTGCAATTAATATGTTTCGAATGTGTCGTGGCACAATAAATCCTCTTTCGTGAGCGATGATTTCTTTTTAATTTATAATTTTAGCGTTTTTTTGAATTAGCTTTTAAGCCTTTTATTGTTTCTAACAAGTTCGATGCGCCTAAAACAGCGGCAGCACCTGCATAACCTGTACCGGTTCCATTAACTAATACGGTAGGCACTTTAACAATGGCCGGGTTTTTAATTGCTGCATCTAACGTTTTCTCTAATGCTTGTAATTGCATTGCACGTTCTTTGCCTAAAACATTTGCTTGCGCTTGTTGCCCTTTAGCAATTTCAATAAGTTTGAGTTTTTCACCCTCACCTTCTAATTGTAATTGACGTTTACGATGTTTCGCAGCTTGTTTCGCGATTTCTGCTTTAACGAGTTGACCTTGTTGATCAGCAGTCGCACGTTCACGTTCAACAGCAATCCGTTGTTTTTGTGCTTGTTGTTCTTTTATATAGGTTGTTTTCAATTGTGCTGCAAGTTGTTCTCGCAAAGTTGCGACAAGTAACTCAGGTGGAATAGCAGGTTCACCCATACGTACTTCCTGAATACTGACCCCTGCTTTTAAACCTTCTGGCACAATTGCTTTTTCGAGTAACGTCACAATCTCTTCACGTTTCAGCATGAAATCCAGTGCTTTACGTTCTTTTACTCCACCAATAGTGCGTAAGATGTCGCGGATAGCGGGAGTAATAATATTATCTTCAACTTTTTGCAGGTTACCAATCGTAGCAACGACGATAGGTGCATTTTTAGGATGCACTTGAACAACAACACGCATTTCAACAGGAACGGTCCAGCCCTCGACGCGAACTAAAATCGCTGATGAGGCAGCATTTTTTGGTACAGGAAGCTTTTCTGCTGTTTCGGTTTGACTAATTTTCCCATTATCATCAACACGTAAATCAATTTTACGCCTGGTATAACCGCCTTTATAAACCCAGGTTCTTAAACGAGTAGGAATAATTGTTGGGATGTAAGCACGATTATTTAAGTAATATCGTCCAGGTGGTAATGGCTCATCCCAAACACCGATACAACCTTTAGGTACGATAGGTGTTGCAACATGTGCGCCTTCTTTGCCATTTTTTAAGGATGTCGTAGGGCAACTTTTATTTGTTTGCACATTTGAGCGAATGACCGCAACGTGTCCTGTGGGTACATCGAGTGCTTTTGCAGCTTTGACATCAAATAGATAACGATTAATACGATATTTACCAGGACGTAATACGGTTAACTGTGGACCTTTTTGACCTTTGCCTTCAGTCAGGAAGTGGGTGGCATTAAGCATCTGTTGAAATTTTTCTTCTTGCCATTCATCGGCGATGAATTGTCCCTGACGCAAGGGCAAGCCATCTTTTGCATTAAGAATACCGTATTGCCCTTCTGCAATTTCAACAACGGGAACATCGGTATTAACTTCATTAAGAATACGAACAAAAGGCATAAAGTGAAAGCCCGGGCCAATAATTTCTGATTGCGGACCTTTTTCACCGTCAGGAGCGATAATTTTTCCAGGTGGTAAGTTTGCTGCGAGGTATATACGTTCGAGATGACCAACTTCATTAGCACCGATAATGACAAATGAACGAGAACCTAAAAGAAATAAACCGATACCAACTAAAGCGAATTGAAGAATGCGGGTATAGACTTGTGATTTTTGTTCATCACCTTTATTAATAGGATTTTTGAGCAAGTAACCTGCCCACGCTAACATCGCAATTGAAATCAAACCTAAAAACATAACAAACCCCTTTATTCTTCCTTAAATTAATGTACGTATGAGGTTATGAAGTTAGGAGAGATATTGCAAGCAGGGAGCGGGTTTCATTGGTATGAATAGTGATTTTATTTATCCATAAACAGGCATGATTAAGATTAGTTCCTAATTATGATAAGTTAGCAGGCTGGATGTGATATAAAAAATATCATATATTTAAAATAAAATTTTCTACAGGTAATGAAATTGAGTGCATGGCAAGTTTTAGGTATCGCGCAAACGACTAATAAAAAGCTTATTAAACGCGCATATGCGAAATTATTAAAACTTCATAAGCCTGAACAGGATCCTGAAGGCTATCAACGTCTTCGTAACGCCTATGATAAAGCTATCGTTTATTGTAAAAGGGAGAATGTAAATTCTATTGAAGATTTTTACAATGATGTTATTGCTTTAGACCTTCCGGTTCAGCTCTCTCATCGTTCGGAGTTTCAATACAGTGAACCAGACATAGAAAACATGGGATCTGTAGTGGATGATTCCCCTGATGCTCGTATTTTCAATGATATTAATAATGCTGTTCAGAATGTTTTTTATATTGAGTCCCCAATAGAATCACTTAAATCATTTAAGACTTTGTTGAAGTCAGATTTATTACTCAATATTAAAAACAGGAAGTTGTTTTCACTATTATCAATAGAAAAAGGAATTAATTGGGATGGTGACTTTGAATATCCCTATGTGCTTTTAAATGATATGGCCACTGAGTTGGCCTGGTTTGATATAAATGCCAAGTATGAATCAGTCAGCGATGAAGATATTCATTATTTACAGTTACGAATAAAAGCAGGTTTAGAGTACCAGGCTTTGGTAAAGCTATCTAAACAGCGCGCATTTTTCAGCAAAGATAGTTCAGACATTCGAGCGGCTCGTTTAATTTTAGGTGAGTATCATCCTGGGTATTTTAATTTTCAGGCTTTTATTTATTTTAATCACAGTTATTATGCGACTAAAAATATCATTGATAAATTTACTCAGCAGTATTCTTTAGAGCTTTGCCCACAAATAAATACGCCATCATTTCGATGGTGGCAAAAACGATTAAACAGACATGCCTACTCAATTATTGATGTCATTATTGCTACTTCTATTGTAGTAGTTTTAATAATGTTGAATGACATGTCTATTATTAGTATTTACAGTCTTTCCCTTGACCATTCTATAGTTACTGGTTTTAGCATCTTATTAATGGTTATTCTATCTATTGCTGTTTGGTGGATGATTAACGTCTTGCTAAAAGGGTTTCGTTTTACAGCATCAAAAGTAAAAGAATATTATAAAGTTTTAAAAGATTATATTAGTGAATATTGGAACAGCATTAAACATCGACCTTTTGTTTATTATGGTGTAACCAGCATTTATATATTTGTTTTTTTATTAGCTGGCTATTTAAAGGATTCAAATTATGATACTGGTTTATTATTTTTAGGCAGTATATTGCTTTTTATAATGCTTGAAGCAAAAATTATATTGTTATGCGTCGCTTATCTTCCTTACGTTCTTGTGAAATCGGAAATAGAATTTATTGAATTACCATTAACATTAAATTACATATTTGTTTTTGTTGCATTATTAAGTATTGTTAGTTTTGAAAAGTTACAGGAAATTGAGCTTGCTGAATGGGCAACAAGGAGTACGCTTGGCGTGATTCTTAGCATGAGCATTGTTACCAGCTTAGTCAGTTTTGTCCTGCTTAAAAGTTTAAATTATATTATCTTGTTTTAAAAAGTGAATATTATATGTCTATGATAGGTATTGATTTAGGTACAACAAATAGCCTGGTAACGTATTGGGATGGGAAACAGGCAAGCTTGATTCCCAATGGGCTTAATAAAGTTATGACGCCTTCTATTGTTGGTATAGATGACAGTGGTGCGATTATTGTTGGTGAGGTTGCCAGGCAACGATTACAAACTCATTCCGATAAAACCCTTGCAAATTTTAAACGTTACATGGGAAGCAATAAAACGTTTTCTCTGGGTAAAAATAAATTTCGTCCTGAAGAGTTATCCGCATTGGTATTGAAAAGTCTCAAGGCTGATGCAGAGGCTTTTTTAAATGAAGAGGTAACGGATGCAGTCATCAGTGTGCCTGCTTATTTTAGTGATGCGCAACGTAAGGCGACTCAGGCCGCAGGACAGTTAGCAGGACTTAATGTTAAACGCTTAATTAATGAACCGACCGCCGCGGCTATAGCCTATGGAATGCATGAGAAAAAGGATGATATTACTTTTTTAGTCTTCGATATTGGTGGCGGCACATTTGATGTTTCAATATTAGAACTCTTTGATGGTGTCATGCAGGTCAATGCTTCATCGGGTGATAACCGCTTAGGTGGAGAAGATTTTGTTGATGTGCTGATAAGAGCATTTGCAGAACATCATAATATGAAGCTTGATAAATTAAAGGGACAGCAACTGGCAAACTTACGTTTATCCGCAGAGAACTGTAAGCAAGCATTGACCTCTGAAATGCATTCAAGTATGAGCATACGAGTAAAAAAACAGAACTATGATATGTCTGTGAGTCGGGAACAGTTCAATGATTTTAGTGCTGATCTATTACAACGCTTAAGACAGCCTCTTGAGCGTGCACTGAATGATGCAGATCTGCATGGCGATGAATTGGATAGCATCATATTAGTGGGTGGGGCATCACGCATGCCGATCATTCGCTCGCTTGCATCAAAGATGCTTGGGAAAATTCCTTCAGCACATATCAACCCTGATGAGATTGTTGCTTTAGGTACAGCCATTCAGGTTGGTCTAATACAAAATGATGAGACATTAAAAGAGATTGTACTAACGGATGTATCGCCTTATACCTTAGGTATAGATATACATAATGAGAATGATCAGGGTGAAAGTGGTTTATTGTTTCATCCTATTATCGAACGTAATTCTCCTGTACCAATTAGTCGAAGTGATTTGTTATATAACGCAAGTGATAACCAATCCAAAATTGAAATGGGTATTTATCAAGGTGAAGCACTCTATGTAAGGGAGAATATAAAACTGGGAACACTTAAATTAAAAATACCCAGAGGACGAGCAGGATCTGAAAGCATAGATGTTCGTTTCACCTACGATATTAATGGCCTGTTGGAAGTAGAAGTGATCGTAACTTCAACGGGTAAAAAAGAACGTGTCGTGATAGAAGGCAACCCCGGTCTTTTAACACAAAAAGAAATTGAACAGCGCTTAAAATCTTTACAGGGATTGAAAATTCACCCCCGCGAAAAACTTGAAAACTCAGTATTAATGGCTCGGGGAGAAAGATTATATGAAAATGCACTGGGAGAAAAACGTGCGTATATAGCAGAGTTATTACAACTATTTGAGAAAACATTGAACAAACAAGATTTGGCTGAAATTAAATCTCTGGTTAATGAAATTACTGAAATCTTTGATCAGTTAGAGCAAGATTCGCCGCTGCACTAAATACAGTAATGGCTTTACATCAAATCCATCGGGTCTATATCAATAGACCAACGAACTTTTTTTGCAGTCTTGTCGATTTCAATTTGTGGAATGCTTGAGGCAAAGAGTGTTTGTAGTTGTTTACGGTTGTTAGCCTGAACGAGTAACTGTGCACGATAACGTCCGGCACGACGTTCCATTAAAGCGGGGAACGGACCAATTAATAAAACATCATTTTGTTTATTTTGTTCTAACAACAAACGCGCTTGTTCTAAAAATACCATCGGACTTTGTTGATCAACCGCTTCTGCACGAAGTAATGCTAGATGAGTAAAGGGCGGCAACTCTGTTTGCTGGCGTTCTTCGATTAAGGCTTTTGCAAAACCGGGATAGTCATGTTTAAGCAACGGTTTAAATAAGGGATGATCTGCATGATGAGTTTGAATAAGTACTTCACCCTCTTTTTCTTCACGTCCAGCACGTCCGGCGACTTGTAAAATCAATTGTCCCATACGTTCTGAAGCACGAAAGTCTGAACTGTATAAACCATGATCCGCATTTAACATGCCGACCAATGTTACGTTAGGAAAGTGATGCCCTTTGGCCAACATTTGTGTGCCAATTAAAATTTGTCGCTTACCATTATTGATTTCATTTAGCAGTTTTTCCATTGAACCTTTACGGCGCGTGCTATCGCGATCAATACGGATCACCTGATACTGAGGAAAGAGTTCATTGAGTGCATGCTCAATGCGTTCGGTACCAAAACCCATTTGTAATAGATCATCGCACTTACATTTTGGACATGCAGAAGGTTTATATTGTTCGGTACCACAGTGGTGACAACGTAGTTGTGAATTACTTTGATGCAAAGTCATGTGGGCATCGCAACGTGGACATAGAGCATGCCAGCCACACTCATGACACATGAGGACAGGAGCATAACCACGACGATTTAAAAATAATAAAACCTGTGAATCATTCTCAAGATGTTCTTTCATTTTATGCAGCAGTTGTGCTGAAACACCGTGTTCCATTTTTTGACTGCGTACATCGAGCAAAGAGATGGTGGGTGGCTTTGCATTACCGGCACGTTCAGGTAATAACAAGGTTTCATAACGACCTTGCAAAGCATTATATAAGGTTTCTAATGAAGGTGTGGCTGAGCCTAATATAATAGGGATATTTAAATCGCGTGCGCGTTTAACCGCAAGGTCACGTGCTGAATAGCGAAAGCCATCTTGCTGTTTAAAGGAGAGATCATGCTCTTCATCAATGATAATGATACCGGGCCGTAATAGGGGGCTAAATACAGCAGAACGTGTTCCTATAATAACGTCGGCTGAACCGGCCTGGGTGTGCAACCAGGCCTGTAAACGTTCTTCATCATTTAAACCGGAATGCATGATGGCAATGCGGCCATCAAGACGTTGTAAAAACCGATCCATCAATTGTGGGGTGAGCCCAATTTCAGGAACCAAAACGAGCGCTTGTTTTCCCTGCTTGAGAACATCTGCAATGACCTGAAGGTAAACTTCAGTTTTACCACTGCCGGTTACCCCTTCAAGTACATAGGCATGAAAGCCGTCATCTTTTTGTTCAATAACACGATTAATAGCGTGTCGCTGATCATGATTAAGTTTGTGGGCAGAAGTGATGGTTTGTGCAATTGGTAAGGCGTTTTCTTCAAATGATTCTACTAAGCCTTTTTCTTGCAGCCGTTTCATTACCGGACGCCAGCCAACATGGTGTTCACTGAGTTGAGAATCTAATAAGCCTGAAGTGGATTGCTTGAGATCACCCATTAGTGCAACTTGCTTGGCAGCTCTTTTTAAGCTCAGCAGGTCGAGCTGCTGGCCCTCAGGCGTGAGCTGCCAGCGCCTGATACCTTTTATATGAGTAGAAGCACCTTGACGTAGCTTTACCGGTAAGGCATTTTGCATGACCTCTCCGATAGGGTAGTGATAATACATGCTGCACCAGCGAAGTAACTGTAAAAGCTCAGTGTCAAAAACGGGTTTTTCATCCAGAATTTCAATGGCGTGCTTTAATTTTTGCACAGGCACATTGGTTTCATGCACAACGTCCAATAAAATACCGATTAGCGTTTGGCGTCCAAAGGGCACCTTTATGCGCACCCCTGCTGGAGGGTGTTTTGCCTGAAAATTTGCCGGCACAAGGTAGTCAAAATAACGTCGAAGCGGGGTTGGAATGGCGATGCGTAAATAGTTGTTCATTATTTTAAAAAATGGGCTTATTAAAGCGATTTTTTCTCTCTTATTTATACATCTAATAATCTTACAGTTAGCGTAACTACCTAATAATTTTTCTAGCTTAGTGTTGCTAAGTTGTTGTCTCTAAATCACTTTGTTAGTTATCCACAAAAACTGTGGATAAGTCTGTGGATTAAAAGAGAAAATCTGCTATTTATACTGCTATTACAGCGATAATGTTAAATTGGTTACAATTTGTACTGAAAACTTATTCCTTAATTTTCAATAGGTTATATTGTTTTTATAGTATTTTTCACATTTGATGACATTTTTATGAAGCTAAGTCGTTGTTATTGTTACTGCTGTGCATAAAAGTAAATTTTCTTTAGATTTTTGCTTGATCTGCTGAAAATTTTCATGTAATTCGAAATAAAAACAGCCCCTTTTTAACTAAATGTTGTGAAACTTAAGCAAAAAAGTACATTTGCAGTTTATCATTAATCATCAAGAATAAACTGCATGAAAATCGTTAAGTAAAATCAATTATTTTTAGGGAGAAAGGTGTGCCGGATTGGTCAAAAATTGAACAAGATATATGTTCATCAATAGACAAGCCTTTTCAGCTTAAAAAGCATTCTGTGGTGCTTGGTGGTGATATCAATCAGGCCTTCCAGCTAAGTGGAAAAATTGATAATGAAAATATGGATATCAGTTTTTTTATAAAATTTAATCAAAAAGACCTTCTTGATATGTTTACCGCGGAAGCAGCAGGACTTCAGGAAATTGAGCGGGCACAAGCTATTCATGTACCGAAGGTAATTTGTACTGGCACAGATGAAAATCAGAGCTATTTGGTTCTGGAAAATTTGCTGTTTACGGGAGCTTCTTCTAACTCTGCAGAAAAGCTGGGGCATAAGTTAGCTGTCATGCATAAACAGACTGCTCAGCAGTATGGTTGGTCGAAAAATAATACCATTGGTTCTACTAAACAAATTAATACGCAAGCTGAAAGCTGGATTGATTTTTGGAGAGAGTTTCGTCTTGGTTACCAGGTTAACCTTGCGGATAAAAAAGGTGCTGCACAATCATTAATTATTAAAACTAATAAATTATTAAATAGTCTGGATGCCTTTTTTGTAAGCTACTCTCCTGTACCTTCGTTACTTCATGGTGATTTATGGTCAGGTAATTATGCGTATCTAAAAAATGGAGAGCCGGTTATTTTTGATCCCGCTGTTTATTATGGTGATCGAGAGGCTGATATTGCGATGACGGAATTGTTTGGAGGGTTTCCTGGTGAATTTTATACCGCATATAATGCAACCTGGCCATTAGACAAAGGTTATCAACAACGTAAAACGTTATATAACCTTTACCATATTTTAAATCACTATAATTTGTTTGGTGGTGGCTATGCCATGCAGGCAGAAAATATGACAGATCAATTATTAGCTATGTTATAAAATTTTTCACTGCTGTCCCGTTAACATATTAGTAATTTATAGTACGTCACTGATTTTGTGAAAGATCGGACTGTTCGAAGAAATTGAAGACATGAGATTGCACAAATACATATTCGGTGTAATTCCTTCTCCCTCCGGGACGACTCCATGGATGGAGGAGATAGGACGAAGTTTGGAACCAGAGTCGAGAAGGTTAGGATGAGGGGGTTAACGGGACAGCAGTGAAAACTTTTATGCTTCAGCATAAGCCAGTGAGAATGATCCCGGACCAACATTTACCGATGCTGTTGTACTCATAATAGACATTAGTGTTCTTACGTTTTTACTTTTTGCATAGGTAACAAACTTTCTATAATCAGACCTAGTATAGATATCATTTAAATCACCGGCATAGCTCATAACAACAACATTGATTGACAATTTATTTTCAATTGCACTTTTTGTTTTTTCAAATAAATTAACCAGACCTTTGTTAAAGCCCATAACTTTATCTACTGGTTCAGTATGCCCTTTGTAACACTGTATTATAGGCTTTACATTGAGCATGTTACCCATTTGATAACTTAACCAGCCTACGCTGTCATCACCTTTTTTGCTTGCCCTGTTTTTAAGGTGATATAAATCTTTTGGTAATAAAAAGGCGCGAACTTTATCTTTTAATGGAACTAGTTTTTCAACAACTTGAGATATATTAAGCTGTTGTGCTTTTAGTAAACGAAGTGCTTCGTAAACTAATACACCTTGTCCGGTAAACAGGGTGCCACTGTCAAAAACGCGAATTTTAAAGAAAGGAGACAGACCTGCTTTAGTGCGGGCCTCTTTAAATTTATGCTGGCTAACAAAAACAGCATCACGAACATTTTTATAAATTTCACTTCGTGCTGAATTAATAGTAATGGCCAATACTTCGTCATATTCAAAAATAAGTTTTTCTTCCAGAAGTGAAGACATTTCTTTTACAGAAAAGGGTTCTGTTTCTGCATCAAAACTTTTTTTACCCATATCACTTAAATAAAACTGAATCGTTTTCTCAGGATCACGATTATCAATAAAGTTATTGCCACCTAGTTTGAGTGTAATGGGGAGTATTTGCAGATCCTGTTCTTTAAAAATAGCAGCAGGTAAATCACAAGCAGAATCGACAGCAATGCAAGTTCTTTCAGACATATTCAAAGGGCTCCAGTTAACTATTATGAGATAAAATAAGGGGGATAGAGGCTATATACACAATATTAACACAGGAATTATTTGCTTTTGAGTTAAAATATCATATTCTAACTTTAGAATTTAGATTATAGTCACTAATTATAAGTAACAATAAGAATAATTTATAACTTTAGAGGTTAGTTTGATGTTTGATTTTTTAAAGAAGAAAAATAAGAAAGAAGATGTACAGGATAATAGTGGGTCTCAACAAGTTGCTAACAATGTCCATGCTGCTGCTCCGGGAACCCAGATTCGATATAATCCGAATTTAATTAATAAACTAGAAGATGACCATCAAGCATTGTTGAAAATATTTGGTGAAATTAATGCGGCGGTGACTGCTGCCAATTACCCTTTAGTTGCTGAAAAGTTGAAAGAATTTAAACAGGGCTTTTTGGATCACATCCTTGTCGAAAATGTGAGTCTTTATGTATATATGAAGAGTTCTTTTAAAGGCGATGAAGGGAACATTGGTTTGGTGCAAGAGTTTCGCAGTGAAATGGATGAAATTGGTAAAGCCGTTAGAGCATTTATTCTAAAATATGAAACAATCGGGATTAATCAAGATGTAGCCTCCTCTTTTGCGGAAGAATTAGGTGGTATTGGTGAAGCGCTTGTTGCTCGTATTCAACGAGAAGAAGGTACGCTTTACCCGTTATACCAACCTGCTTACGGTTCTTGAGGCTCAGCCCATTAGAAAACTTTCTAATTCAGATTGAGCTAAATACAAAGCAAAGATGCGTTTAAAAGCGCATCTTTTTTTGTTTTATAAGCAGTCGTTATCCTGACAAGCAAGTTCACTGCGAGCAGCATTAACGCGGCTTAACAGAACTGCATAATTCGCAGCGTCATCCGCAGATTCAAGAGGACCTTCAAGTCCACCAGGCGTCTTTACACACCAGCCATCTCCACAAGGTTGTATTAAAGTTGAATCAAAAGTCATGGTTCACCTCCTGTAATAAATTAACGAGCTATATATTCGACTGCCGAAAATACAAATAAGTTCGTTGTTTGTTTCTTCGTTATTACCAAGCATAGCGTTATAGAAAGTATTTGTGAACCAGTTCACATAATTTTAACAATAGATTTAAATAATCCCACTTAATGATGGGTTTATTCTATTATTTATCTTTAATAGCGAATTTTAATAGCACAGAAGAGAAACATATAAAATTATTTAATATTCAGGCTTAAGTGGAGGTGTCTGACCACTAATCCGCCTCTTTTATAGAGTAAAGTGGGGATAATGCGGTGCGTATGCTGTTAAATAAGCCATTGTTGTGGGATTCTTCCTTAGCAAGAAGTTGTTTCATATGTTCCCGCTCAGTGGGCATATCATAGCAGGCAGGGCAAGAATCAGGGATCACTGGTAAATCAAATTCTTTCGAAAATTCAGTAGTTTGGCTTTCCCTCACATAGATCATAGGGCGGATAATACGTATATCTCCGTCCTGATTAGTGTAATTTGCCTTCATTGTCCTTAATTGCCCACCGCGAAAAGCGGACATTAAAAAACTTTCGGCCAAATCATCTAAATGTTGTCCAAGAGCAAGCACATTACAGCCTTCGCGCCTCGCAACGGAATACATGATTCCACGTTTCATACGGGAGCAAAAAGAGCAGAAAGAGTCATTCTTCATTTGCTCTTCGGCTTGCTTTGTAATGTCATGACTTTCATAAAAATACGGAATATTAAGATCAGCGAGATACTGTTTTAGCCTGGAGGGATCAAAACCTTCGATTTCAGGATCAACCGTGATGGCTGAGATGGAGAAATTTATCGGTGCATGGCGTTGCAGGTGACGCAAAATATGTAATAAAGAAAGAGAATCTTTACCACCGGACAATCCAAGTAAAACATGATCTCCCTCTTTGATCATTTCAAACTCAGTGACTGCTTTACCAACGGGTTTAATGATAGATTTCGGGATTTTTAATATCTCACCACGGTTTAGCGGCTTCTTTATTTGTGACTGCGTATTCATATGCTTACCTGTTGAGTGATATCTGGGCTTATTTTACTTTATATAAATGTCTTATGATGTACTTTAATTAAAAGTGATCTGTAGTGAAGAGAGCTATGACCTTAAATATCCACATTTAGTTTGCATATAAGGTGGTTTTAATCATTTTCAAGTCTTTCCAGTTCTAAAATAAAAGCGTTATAGTGGTTACATTATTAAAAAAAGCAAAAAGGAAATCTTATGTTTGGGTTTGCAGAATTTGTTATTTTCCTCGCGGTACTTGCGATTATTATTGTCATCCTTGGCGTTAAATCAGTAACTCAGGGGACAGAATGTACGGTTGAACGCTGGGGTCGTTACACACGAACATTAAGTCCGGGTTTAAATCTGATTATTCCTGTGGTTGATAGAATAGGCAGAAAAATTAATATGATGGAGCGCGTCATGGATGTGCCATCGCAGGAAGTTATCACCAAAGACAATGCAATGGTGCAAGTGGATGGTGTGGTTTTCTTCCAGGTGCTTGATGCCGCTAAAGCCTCTTATGAAGTAAATCAACTTGAACTGGCTATCCTTAATCTCACCATGACAAATATTCGTACAGTAATGGGTTCGATGGATTTAGATGAGCTGCTCTCAAAACGTGATGCAATCAATGCACAACTGCTTAACGTAGTTGATGATGCGACTTCACCCTGGGGCGTCAAAGTCACGCGTATAGAAATTAAAGACATTACACCGCCACGCGATTTGGTTGAATCCATGGCCCGACAAATGAAAGCAGAGCGTGACAAACGTGCGGCAATTTTGACAGCGGAGGGTGAGCGTCAGGCAGAAATTTTAAAGGCAGAAGGTGAAAAACAAGCTGTCATTTTGGACGCTGAAGGTAAAAAAGAAGCGGCCTTCCTGGATGCCGAAGCACGCGAGCGTGAAGCTGAGGCCGAAGCGCGCGCAACCTATGTTGTTTCTGAAGCCATTGAAAAAGGTAATATAAACGCGATTAACTATTTTGTTGCAACCAAGTATATTGATTCTTTGCAAAAAATTGCATCTGCTCCAAATGAAAAGTTGGTATTGATGCCACTCGAGGCATCCGGTGTAATTGGTGCGCTTGGTGGTATTACTGAACTATTAAAAGATACGATGAAAAAGGGTTCTTAATAATATGGAAGACGTAACTTTTTGGCATTGGTGGATACTCGCTATTGTGCTGATTATATTTGAGGTTTTCGCACCGGGAGCCATTTTTCTTTGGTTAGGTGTCGCGGCAAGTGTGGTGGGTGTCATTTTAATGCTTTTACCTAGTGTGAGCTGGGAATGGCAATTACTTATATTCTCCATCATTTCAGTGTTATCGATAGTTTTATGGCGCAAGTATTTAAATGATCATCCAACCGAAACTGATCAACCTCGCTTAAATCGAAGAGGTGAACAATATGTGGGTCGTACTTTTACTCTTGATGAAGCCATGACAAACGGCATGGGTAAAATTCGGGTTGATGATACCACCTGGAAAGTCAGTGGTGAGGATTGTGCCGGTGGAACAAAGGTAAAAGTAACCGGTGTAGATGGTGTATTGTTAACGGTTGAATGCCTGGACACATAGTCAGTGTTTTAAAAACAAATGATGTTTATAAATGCCGATGAAATATTTTCCTTAATAATATTATTAGTGGCTTTATACCTCTTTTTTAAAGCGGTTAGATATAATTGGCGACGTTGGCGATTTTATGATCGTTGTGAAGTAACAAAGGCCCAAGTGATTCAAAAAGATTTAAAAGAATTATCAGATGAGGATTCGATCTTTGAGAAAAAGTCATTACGTTTTGTGAATAGTGTTGGACAGGTTATTGTCTATGAAACACGTTGGGTAGGTAAAAGTGATCCTACCCAGGCATTACATAGTGATGGTATTGAGATCATTTATGATCCTGAGAATCCATCTGATATTCAGTTAAACAATTTATTGCGTATTTGGTTTTGGCCGTTAATTTTGTTGGCGCTGGCGTTTATATTTTTTATGTCGACTTTGCATGAGAGTATTGATAACGGTGCGCTGGATAAAATGATGTCACCCATCATCCGTTCAGTCAAAACGAATACAGTGATTGAATATAAAGATACGTATTTAAAACAAATTTAAAAGAGTAATAGTTATTATGACTTCAAGCAGTGTTAAAACAATATCGCCTAAAGATGCCAGTCAATTATTGCAGCAAGATCCACGTGCATTATTAATTGATGTGCGATCAAATATGGAGTTTTTATTTATTGGTCACCCGGTAGGTGCTATTAGTATCCCATGGATCGATGAACCTGATTGGGTGGTGAATCCAAACTTTGCTGCTGATATCAGAAAGTTAATTTTAGGTGGTCTTGATCATGACAGCGGCGGCCATAACGTACCCATTTTGTTAATTTGCCGCAGTGGTAAACGTTCCATGGAAGCGGGTAATTTATTGTTAAAAGAAGGTTTTCATGATGTTTATAATGTTGAAGATGGTTTTGAAGGTGAGCTGGATGAAAGCCACCACCGCAGCACCTTAGCTGGTTGGCGTTTTGATGGTTTACCCTGGAATCAGTGTTAATCGAGATTTGGACGTACAAAAATATGCAGCTGTTTGCTGTGAGAGATAACAATTTCGATTGAATTATGTATAATTAAGCCTACACGGATTGGCAATATCACACGGACGAGACATGCTTACCACCAACATTATTCAAGATGAATTCGGACAACGTTATGTCCTGAAAACATCGTTAGTTCACTTCGAACAAAGTGACTTCAAAGCAAAATCATTCTGGAATGCTGAATCGACACGATCTTTTGTACAAAGACTAAACGTGTCTCATGGCTACTGGCCTGTTTTATTACAGCAATTCAGTACCCTTCCTGCATTACACACTCTGCAAAAACAGCAAATTGAGTTTTACGTTAGCGAATTGTTAATTTCCGGCAAAATACATCTATACCCCTTACCTAAGCAAAAAAGCGATGAGCACGCACCCCAAAAGCGAGCAATTAAAAGCAGTGATAATGTCACCTATCTTTTTGCAGAAGCAAGCTTATTGCTTACATCAACACCGAAAGAAGTAAAATATTTTTCATCTTCAGAAGATGCAGAAACTTTTATAAAAGAGTTGAGTCCAGATGATGAAAAACTTCAAACCATTGCTTCTGAGTTAGATATCAAAGTTCCGACAACGGCATCAGTTAATCCTGCTGAATTAACAACAGCAATTTGTAGCGCTCTTGTAGCAGGTAGCGTTATCGTACTCGTTGATCGTATTTCTACCGTACCTGCTTCAGCAAGCGAGCTGGTTGAGGCCGTTGGCCCAGGCAATAAAAAAGCTGATTTAGGCCCTGCTCCCGATGAATTCAAAGAAATTAATATTGAATTAGACGATGAATTTGAAAAAAATATGGCGGCACATTTTAGTTTGTTTGATGGTTTGGAATATAAAATTAAAACGGACATAGGTGAGGAGCATAAAGGAACAGTTGAAAACGGAAAAATTTTTATCGCAAAAGCAAAAATGAACAGCAGCTTTGAGATAGAAATAAAAGATTTACCGGCATTTATGGATAGCTAAATTCGAGGAACGAACAGTGGGTGTAGAAGATTACAGACATATAAAAGTTAAAGATGCAAAAATCAGTGTGTCGGATAAAAATGAGTTAAATGGTAGTAACTCTAAAGAAAAAAAATATCAAATTAGTTTAAAGCCTGCTGATGTGGCGATTTTACATCCGTCATTTTTATGCCCGGTATTAAAAAAAACAGACGATGAATTTAGCATCATTGTTTTAACAGATAAGTTGTTTTTTAATACCTACGAAAAGGCGGAAGGGAAAGAAGAAAAAAAAGCCGGCCCTGCATTATCTGGCGCAGTGAACCGTTATATAAAAATTGTTAACTGGTCTGAAATAGACAAGTCGTGTCCTGCCAGCAAACCATTATTTGAGTCATTAGATGAAGCAAAAGAAAATATTGAAGTTCATTTTTTATGGAAGCTTGATGAGTTAGAAAATCATCTCCTAACAAATAAAGATGAAAAAATATTTGCTCAAATTGATCCTCGGGTAATGAAAATGTATCAAGACAATGGTCTTGTACATGGTTTTGAAATTGTTATTAAATCATTACCAAATGAATCTACAGGTCTCTTTGATATCTCATGGATGAATTACGCAAAGCCAAAAGAAGACGATGAGTCGGGATACTTCTTTGAACTGCAAGATGAATATATTGATGAATACAATATGGATTATCGTGCGGACTATTTAGATCTTAAGTGTGACGTAGATGATAATGATGCACCATCTTTTACTGAAGAGCCCACCGAAATTCAAAGTTATCATCCACTTTATATTTCAGATAAAGAAAGCCTGGATATAGGTCATCTATCGGATGTGCATGTTTCTTCACGCCAGCATATTTTTACTCAAAGTAAAGCACGTTTAATCGATGGAAAAGAAGGAGATGATAATCGTTCAGATAAAATTGGAGATATGGTAAATACAAGCTACGCGACACTCAAAGATCTGATGAAGCAAATGGGTAGTGATATTGATTTATTGATATTCACCGGTGATTTAATCGATTACAACCGAAACTTCAATCCTGATAATTCAAGTAATGGTATAGAAGAAATAGAAAATAGTAGTGATATTTGGGCAGCTCTCAATCTTGATAACCTTTCTGATAAACAACAGTACCCAATTGGTATTGATAATCTTGTTATGTATGAGTTATTTCGCTGGTATTACAAAAAATATAATAAGCCCATTATGTTGGTATCCGGTAATCATGAAGCCTATACCTTGCCGTATGGTATTTCACCAAGAGTGAAACTTGCTCGTGCTGCTAATAGTTCTTATAACCCTTTCTTCAGTAATAAAACTGAAGATGAGATGATTAAAAAAAGCATCGAACAAGCTAAAGATGATAAGGAAGAAAGTAAGAAAAAAGGGCCAGATATTTACGATAACAGAGCAAATGAGGGAATTCCTGCGGATCATAATTTAACTATTCCTGAAGCCATACTGATGTACGGCTCTGATTATGCCCGCATTGTTATGTCAGGTTCGTTTGACATAGGGGGTGAGAAAAATTTTAAAGCAGAAAATCTAGAGTGGTTCTATAAGATATTTACGCCTCTTAGTAGTTTTATTACCACCTATAACGACCAATGTTTTATCGCTTTGGGTTGGGGTGGTGATGAAAGTTTTATAGATGTTATTCCACTCGAGCAGGGAAGCTGGTCAAAAGGTGGTGGTTATCTCCCAAGATCTCCTAAGGGTGTGTCTGATGAACAGCTTGCATTACTTGATCGAGCTTTCGAATATGAAAAAGGCATAAATATTTTGTGTTCACACTTTACCTATATCAATTATGATACGAAGCAACCCATCAGCAAAGAAGGTAACATTAACTATAATGGTTTTTGGCGTGATTATTCAAAATATGATTATGGTACTTTTGAGCAGAATCGGTTTTCAGTATACGAGAAAATTAATGGCTTGGATAAAGGGAAAAAAATTCATTACACCTTATCTGGTCACTCACACCGTAGCGGCCTTTATCAAGTGATCAATAATGATGTGGATACTTTTCGTTCAAACATGACAGTAAAAGGTATGGTGGTAGGAGAGGATAATAGTTTTAATCTAGATGATGAAGATTTAGGTGGATGCCGTATTTTAGTAGCGAGCTGTGGTGGTCCTATCGCAGTACAAAATCATCAAAATGAGTTTTTTAATTGGGGACTGGACACACCGTCAGGCAATATTATTAAATTTACTGGTGGCAAAGAAGACAATGTCGGTATATTGAGACCAAAAGATGGCTTGGGGATACCACGGCTGGCAGTAGCATTAGATTATGCTGATATTTTTTTGCAAGAGGCTGATGGTGAGGATAAAAAAATAGGCAAGGGTAAAGGTTTGTTTTCGAGCATGGATTCAAGTAAAAATAAAAGCCCATTGACTATTAAAATAAATGAACTATCTAATTTGCTAGCGATTGATTTTATCGATAAAATTTCAATGGTGTTTTATTCAAAAGAAGGGAATGTTATTAATATAGAAGGTCTTTATGAAAAAAATATCACTACAGGTGATATGGAATTTAAACCTAGTAATAAAGATTTTTATCAGGATTTTGGTGACTCAGCTGATTATCAGTTTATGGGGTTCATTACGATAAAACTCAAAGCATCTAGCGCTCCAACGGTTAAGCATTATGATACGGAAAAAAAATGGGTTTATCCGGCACAAATGTTTACACAAAAAAAGCTAGCTCTTGATGGTTTGTCCGAAATTGTTGAGTCCATGTCTGTACAGGGTATAGAGGACTATATTATTTCTGATTATGAAGATAGAGAAAAAATGAGAATAAAAAACGAAGTTCGTGGTTATTCTGTACAACGACATAAAAAATACGGCGAAGTGCCCTTTTTTGATTGGTATGAAAAAAACTTTGAACATGAATATGCATAACAAAATTATAATAACATTATTACTAAGCATGGCTTTTTTGCTTATGCCGGAGAAATCTATGGCCTTTTTTAAAAGTACGTTAAATGTTGATGAGTTTTATCAACTTATTGATGAAGAAACTAAAAGTAATGGAACAACTGCACAAGTCAATAATATTGAAATATTAGATTTCACATTAACTGAAAAGAATATTGAAAATATACATTTTAGTAATACCAGCTGGACTAATATAAATGCAGAAAATAAGACCTTTAATAATGTTGTTTTCCAAGACTGCTCGTTTAAGAATGTTAACTTTAGAAATTCAACGCTAATTAATGTTGTATTCAAAAACTGTGATCTTAAAAATGTTGTTTTAAATAACAGCACAATTAAAAATTTACGTTTTGAGAGCAGTAAACTCATTAGTACAGACACAAATGTCAAAAATAGTTATAGAGAGCTTGTTGCGGATAAAATCAAATTTGACAAATCAGAGCTTAAAAATATTAATTTCTTTGATAGCAAAGCAGAGTTTTATTTTAATAATAGCAAGCTAGATGATGTCACTGGGATGGGGTTAAAGTCAGGATCGGCATTATACTTTAATAACGTTAATGCATTTGATATTGATTTTAGTAGTTCAAATTTATCAACCCTCGAAGTTAAAAACAGCACTATAAAAAACTCAAAAGCTAATGGCTGTACTATTGGCACGCTACTACTCGAAGATAGTAAGCTTGATTTCCCTATTGGTTTTGGTAAAAGCTATGAAACGGTAATTGCAAAGAATGCTGGCAGCGTTCTTGTTGCAGGTACACCTACTAAAAAAATTAATATATCTAGCTGTCCTAAAGACACTCGAGTAGTGTCATTTGGTGGAGATGCTTTCGATTCAGTTGAAATAGAAGGCTGTAATGCGAGTGAAATAAAATTTTATAGATCAACAGGTAGATATGTGTCCATTGAAAATGCTGATGTATATATGTTGGATTTTAGCTCATCGAATATTGAACATTTAAAATTAAATAACGTTAATATTAGAACGGAGCTGTATTATGATAATACCAATATCAAAAAACTGGAAGCCACTAACATTAGTTTTGAAGATGGGCTTGAACATACCAGAGAAGGCTCTAATATTGAGATTAAGGCAGACAAATAAGTTAGGAATGCTGGACTAAACAAAATAACCTGGTTTGAATCTGTATGAGAAAACCTGTTGAAATAATCCAGGGAGATAAATCGTTACGGCTTAATTTGTATATTATTGTCGCGTCTTATCTTCTGATTGTTATATTGATTGAGCCCGCAATTGATTTTTTATTGCTCTCGCTTCTAGAACAGAAGTCTCCCGCTTCTATTGAACAAATTAATCAAATAAAGCTTATTGTTAGTACCTTAATTTATGTTTTATTAGGCTTAATTCCTGCCATATTTACTAGCTGGTTTGGTTATCGTGTCGTAGCATCGTCTAAGCTGCCTCCAGTCTTGTTATCGGGAAAAACACATTTCCCTTTTACCGTTGTGGTTATTAAAGGGCGATCTGCAAAAATGTTTGGATTGTTAACAATTATCATTTCTTTAGTACTTATTTTTCAGTTGTTTTTACACTTAATAAAAATACTTTTTTTATAGTTTGTCGCTTGCACTTTATTTCTTAAGTTAAGTCTTATTTGGCCGATAAAATACGTACTAAAAGCGTAATAGGACTTTCATGCATAACTTAACCGAAACATTAGCTGAACAACTTAATATCACTAAGACTGAAATAGAGCGTCGCAAGAAGCTATTAGGATTCACAGAAAGAGATGTGGAACAGTTGGTGTTTTTTAAACCGATGATTGCGAAACATTTAAGTGGAATTATTAAAAACTTTTATGATTTTATGACTGGCTTTAACGAGGTTTCTTCGATTATCGGCGATGCTGAAACAATGCGGCGTTTATCCAGTGCGATGAATATGTATGTGCTCGATTTATTTGATGGGCAGTATGATGAGGATTATGTCAATAAACGATTAAGAATTGGGCTAGTGCATAAGCGTATTGGGGTGCCATCCGAACTTTATTTAGCGGGTATATATCAACTTCAGTTAAATTTACATAACACGATGGCCATGTATGAATTCGATGAAGAAAAAATTAATGGCGAAACTATTAGTGTTTTTGCAGCAAAACAATCGATTAATAAACTATTAATGTTTGATATGCAGTTTGTATTAGATACATATTTTTCAAGCTTAATGAAAGAAGTCCAAACCGCAAAAGAAGAACTCAATGTGTACACTACTTCATTGGAAAAAATAATTGAAGAAAGAACGCATGAACTTGAAGAATCATCAATGCGAGATATGTTATCTGGATTATATAATCAGCGTGCATTTTTTGAGCAACTAAGAAGAGAGCTTTCTAATGCAGAACGGTATAAAGAATCATTGGTTCTTTGTTATCTTGACTTAAATAATTTTAAAATTATTAATGATGATAACGGTCATCAGGCAGGAGATAAGATATTAGCTTTGGTTGGCAAAATTATAACAAATTGTTTGCGGGGATCTGATATAGGTTGCCGTTACGGTGGAGATGAATTTGCGATTATTTTACCGCATACAACACTGGATGATATTGATATTTTCACTACACGTTTAATTGAAGATTTTGAAGCTGAAGATATGCACGGTGTGAGTTTTAGTATGGGAATAGCCAGTGTTGGCCCAGAAGAATTTGTGAATTATGAAGTTTTACTAAAAGCAGCAGATACCGAGATGTATAAGGCAAAGGAAAAAAATAAAAAAAGTGCTGGATTTTATATTTCAACTATTTACGTTAGAGAATAAATTCTTTTCAGTCATATTTTTCCCATCTACGGTCAAAGTTTAATCGTGTTCCCCATGCTTTAAATCTGTTAATATTGCCCTGTTTTTATTCCCGCAAAGAGATAGTATTAAAATGGCAGATATCCTAGACATTCTTAAGCAGCGTATCGTTATTCTCGATGGCGCAATGGGCAGTTTAATCCAGACTTATAAGCTGGATGAAGCAGGTTATCGAGGTGAGCGTTTTGCTGATTGGCCATCAGATGTAAAGGGCAATAATGATTTATTGGTCTTAACACAACCACAAATTATTAAAGATATTCATAAAGCCTACCTTGAAGTCGGCGCCGATATTGTCGAAACGAATACCTTCAATGCGACCTCAATCTCCATGGCAGATTACGGCATGGAAGAGCTTACTTATGAAATTAATTTTGAAGCTGCCCGACTTGCCAAAGAAGCATGTAATGAAATTGAAGAGAAAGAAGCAGACGATGCACATGGAAGTGCGAGTGTCGCGGGAGGCACGAGCCCAGGGATGGGCGAAGGTAGAACAATGCAGGAGCAATTGTCGAGGACGCCGGAAGCGACCAAGCCGCGTTTTGTTGCCGGTGTTCTTGGCCCAACCAATAGAACATGTAGTTTATCACCGGATGTGAATAATCCGGGTTTCCGTAACATTACCTTTGATCAGCTTAAAGTGGCTTATACCGAATCATTGAGTGGTTTGATTAATGGTGGTGCAGACATCATTCTGGTCGAAACAATTTTCGATACTTTAAACGCAAAAGCGGCTTTATTTGCGATTGAAGAATATTTTGCGAATAACAATATGACTTTGCCGGTAATGATCTCCGGTACTATTACCGATGCATCTGGCCGTACCTTATCAGGTCAAACTGCAGAAGCTTTCTGGAATTCGTTAAACCATATCAAGCCAATCAGTTTTGGTTTTAATTGTGCATTAGGGGCAACTGAACTTCGTCCTTATATTGAAGAGATTTCAGGCTTGGCCAATTGCCATATCAATACGCATCCCAATGCAGGATTACCTAATGAATTTGGTGAATATGACGAAACACCTGAAGCAATGGCCGCTGAAATTGAAGACTGGGCAAAAAATGGCTATCTCAATATTATCGGTGGTTGCTGTGGTACAACGCCTGCACACATTAAAGCGATTGCCGATGCAGTTGGCAAATACCCGCCACGCAAAATCCCGGATATCCCGGTTGCTTGTCGTTTAAGTGGTTTAGAACCTTTTAATATTACTAAAGATTCTTTATTCGCAAATGTGGGTGAACGTACTAATGTTACCGGTTCAGCAAAATTCAAACGTTTAATTCTCGAAGAACAATATGATGAAGCATTAACAGTAGCGCGTGAGCAAGTTGAAAGCGGCGCACAGATCATTGATATCAACATGGATGAAGGCATGCTTGATGGCGAGAAAGCCATGACAACCTTTTTAAATCTGATTGCATCTGAACCTGATATTTCGCGTGTGCCAATTATGATTGATTCATCCAAATGGCCGATTATCGAAGAAGGTTTAAAGTGTATCCAGGGTAAAGGTATTGTTAATTCAATTTCACTGAAAGAAGGTGAAGAGAATTTTATTAAACAAGCCAGGTTGTGTCGTCAGTATGGTGCCGCGATTATTGTTATGGCGTTTGATGAAACAGGTCAGGCCGACACCATGCAGCGCAAAATAGAAATTTGTGCCCGCGCGTATAAAGTCTTAACTGAAAAAGTAAACTTCTCGCCAGAAGATATTATTTTTGATCCAAATATCTTTGCCATCGCAACGGGTATAGAAGAGCATAATAATTACGGTGTTGATTTTATTGAAGCAACACGTGTGATTAAAAATACCTTACCGCATGCAATGGTTAGTGGCGGTGTTTCAAACGTTTCATTCTCTTTCCGTGGTAATAACCCTGTACGTGAAGCGATTCATGCGGTCTTTTTATATCACGCGATCAAAGCAGGTATGGACATGGGGATTGTTAATGCGGGTCAGTTAGCCATCTTAGATGATATTCCAAAAGAATTACGCACTGCTGTTGAAGATGTTGTTTTAAATAAAGATGATGGTGCAACCGAACGTTTACTCGATATTGCTGCAGAGTTTATGGGTGACGGTTCTACTAAGAAAAAAGTAGAAGATCTTGAATGGCGCAAATTACCCGTTGCGAAACGTATCGAGCATGCATTAGTCAAAGGTATTGATACTTATGTTGTAGAGGATACTGAAGAAGCGCGCAAAGAATTTGCAGCACCGATTGAAGTAATTGAAGGCCCACTCATGGATGGCATGAATGTGGTTGGTGATCTCTTTGGTGATGGTAAAATGTTTTTACCACAAGTGGTGAAGTCTGCGCGTGTTATGAAAAAGGCCGTGGCTTATTTAATGCCTTATATTGAAGATGAAAAAGATGGCGCAGTACAAAGTAACGGTAAGATCTTAATGGCAACCGTTAAAGGCGATGTGCACGATATAGGTAAAAATATTGTTGGCGTGGTATTGCAGTGTAATAACTTTGAAATTGTTGATATGGGTGTCATGGTTGCAGCCAAAGATATTTTGGAAAAAGCCAAAGAAGAAAATGTTGATATTATTGGTTTAAGTGGTTTGATCACGCCATCACTCGATGAAATGGTGCACATGGCCAAAGAAATGGAGCGCCTTGGTTTTAAAGTGCCGATGATGATCGGTGGTGCAACAACATCAAAAGCACATACTGCGGTTAAGATAGATCAACATTATCATGGTGCAAATGTGTGGGTTAAAGATGCTTCGCGTGCAGTAGGTGTTGCGCAAAAACTCATAAGTAAAAATTCAAAAGAAGATTTCATAAAAGATTTGGCAGTAGATTATGAGAAAGTGCGTATCGCTCACGCAGGAAGACGTGCACAAACAAAATGGTTATCACTGGAGCAAGCTCGGGAAAATAAACAACAAATTGATTGGGATGAATATACTCCACCTGTACCAAGTGATTTAGGTTTGCAGGTTTTTGACGATATGCCCTTAGAGTTTTTAGTGCCTTACATAGATTGGACGCCCTTCTTCCACACGTGGGAATTAAAAGGTTCCTATCCAAAAATTTTAGAAGATGCAGAAAAAGGTGAAGAAGCAACTAAATTATTTGCTGATGCTGAAGAAATGCTGGCAAAAATTGTTGATGAGCGTTGGATTAAAGCTCGTGCTGTTGTTGGTATGTTCCCTGCGAACAGTATTAATGATGATGATATTGAAGTCTATACAGATGAATCACGCGAAGAGGTTAAAGTTACTTTACATCA
>JAGLTQ010000013.1 GCA_023135195.1 Gammaproteobacteria bacterium
TCCTGCGTTGCTCTACCTCCTCCATTCATGGAGTCGTACCTTCAGCCATCCGTGGCTTCGTACCTCCTGCGTCCTTGCAGTCGTAGCCTTAAGGAATCACTCCGTATACAGTGGTGTGCGATCTCATGTCTTCAATATCATTGAGTAGGTAGAGTGTTCACAAAATCAGTAACTTACCATGCGTTACTAATACGTTAGCGGGACAGCAGTGATAGCATATAGCCAATTTTTAAAAAGGCAGGATTTAGTTTTGTAACCCAATAAGACCGATTGGTAGATGTTACATTAAATATAATATCCTAATAGCCAAGTTCTTTTGCGCTCGCAATTGATTCTTTGAGACCATATTTTTTCTCATTCCCTTTCATTACATGAATATGGTCAATTAGATCATTTGGGATGCCACTCATATAATTTGAAACAACACTTAATGTTAATTCTGCATTTGGGAAAGCTTCTTTTAAGGTAACTAACATTGGACGAATAAGTAACATGTCTCCAAGTGCTGCATGGCGAATAACGGCAATTTTTTTAACTTGAGTACGAGCAAGGCTTTCAGCCTTTCTATGTGCGTCTTTTTTGTGCCAGGAATCTTTTTCAGTCCAAAGTTTCATGTATTTTTTAAATCCGTATTTTATAGATTAAATGTGCTTAAAATTATTTATTAAATTATTTATTAAATTGTTTTATAAATTTATCAATTGTACTTGTAACATCTTCAACAGTTATCATCTCCATTGCCCATTTATCACGTACTCGATTTCCCCATGGCATATCTTTTACATCTTTATGATATTTCTTTTTGATTGCGTCGGGATAGCGGTTAATTACCCAGCTGTCACTTAAATAGGGTCTTGCTCGTTCTGGATTAGTAGTTGCGTAAAGCCCGATTACAGGCGTGCCCATTGCTGTGGACATATGAGCAGGACCTGAATCAGGGCTAATCATACATCTAGCTTTCTCAATTATTGACAAGAGTTGTTTTAAATTTGTTTTACCAATTAAATTTAATGGTGTTGTTTTACAAGCACTTAAGATTTCATCTGCATATTTATTTTCAATTTCAGAGTTGCCACCCGTTAAAACGACATCAACATCATATTTTTCTTTAATATAATCCGCTATAAAGGCATAACCTTGAGAATGCCAGTTTCGGTAGTCTTTGCTTGAACAGGGACTAATAATAAAATAATTGGAAATATTATTTAGTAAGCTATTAGCAGATTTATTATCACTTTCATTGATAGGTATATTCCAAATAGGCTTAGTATTATCAATACCTAGTAATTTTGAAAATTCAAATAGACTATCCATTACATGCTGTTGGGGTACATGTTTAATTTTTTTATTAGTGAATATCCATTGCCCATCTTTAGCTCTTTCACGGTCAAACCCGATTTTTATCTTTGATTTGATTAATAAACTAATCAAGCTTGCTCTTAACGACATTTGCATATGCAGTAGAACATCAAAATTAGTATTTTTAAGTTGAGAGCGAATTTTTAAATATTCTTTAAATCCATTTTGCTTATCAAAAACGATGAAGTCGATGTCCTGAATTCCTTTTAACAAGTCAAATTCAATTTTTCCGATAATCCAGGTGATTTTTGTAGTAGGCCATTGAGCCTGAATTGAGCGAATTACGGGTAATGTGTGACAAATATCCCCGATTGCAGATAACCTTAAAATACAAATATTCTTGGGAGGGCTGGGATAATTTAACATTATTGTTTTTATATTAGTCGTTTGATCTTAAGTTTGATAAAATCAGCATTATAATACAAAAAGCCAATAAACTAAGAAATTGTTATCTCTATGAATCCTGTTGAATTCCATAAAAATGGGCAATATATCCGCTATGATTCGAGTATTTTTAATAATATAGATGATGTTAGCTTTAAATCCCAAGTATGGGCACAACGTTCGGCAATTGTTGGATTTGCTGAAGGGCGTGGAACTACCTTCTTTATTCAGCACCAAGGTAGAGATTTTGTATTAAGGCATTATCAACGCGGTGGCTTAATTGCAAAAATATCCAGGGATCATTATTTATGGGCAGGTTTAAGGTTCTCCAGACCGTGGCGTGAATGGTTATTATTGGAAAAAATGCATAAAAAAGGGCTGCCAGTTCCTATTCCAGCAGCTATGAAAGTGGAAAGAAAAGGATTGTTATACACCGCAGATATCATGATGCATCGAATTCCTAATTCAAGAACATTATCGCATATCTTGATGGCAGAAGAGCTTGCAGAGGGGCATTGGATTGCAGTTGGTAGTGTTATAAGGCGGTTCCATGAAGCCAGTGTCTATCATGCAGATTTGAATGCAAATAACATTTTGCTTGATGAAGGTGGTCGATGTTTTTTAATTGATTTTGATCGCTGCGGACTAAGAAAGCCAAAGTTAAAATGGCAAAAAGAGAACTTACAAAGATTGAAACGATCTTTAAATAAGATTTCAAAAAATCAGGAAGTATTTAATTATTCAGAATCAGACTGGCGTTCGTTATTACGTGGCTACGGCTGGGATGATCTGAATTATGAGGGTAGTTTTAAATGAATAAATATGATGATAAATATACTAAGTGTCCTGCTTGTGATTCTGAGAATATAAAATATTTTCATGCCGATTTTCGTGGCAATACAATCTATAAATGTGAACAATGTAAAGTTCAATTCATGAACCCGGTATACAGTGATGAATATCTTGATTATTATTATTCACAGTATATTGATATCAACCGTGATGTGGATACAGTATTACAAGATAAATATGACTTGATTGTAAATGATAACTTTAATGCGATTGAGCAGGTTGTCAAAAATAAAGGGAATATGCTTGATTTTGGTATTGGTAATGGTGATCACGCGAAACTTGCTATAAAAAAAGGCTGGCAGGTTAGTGGCTATGATGTAGATTGCAAAGCAACAGAAAGTTTAATGCAACGCACTGGCATTGAAATAAAATGTGGTAACTTTTTTGACCTAAACTGGGGTGAAGTAAAGTTTGATTTAATTTATGCTAATCAGGTGGCGGAGCACTTAAAAGATCCTGTTGCTTATATTAAATACTTTAAAAGCTTATTAAGTGATAAGGGCTGTTTATTTATCGCGGTACCGAATATTCACTCAACTTCCATAAAGCTTAAGTTTCTATTGGAAAAGCTGAAGTTACGTAAAAACAAGATTGGTAAATATTATGATGCTGAACATCATATTTTTTATTACGATCCAACATCATTAAAAAACATTCTTGAAAACAACGGTTATGAAGTGGTTATCTCAAGGAATTGTGCAAAACCCAAGGTGGAGCGATCCAGATTGTGGTTATTTCTTAGCAACCATGTCTTTGAAAAGTTTTATTCAACATCTACTTTTATGATAGTCGCAAGAAAGAGCTAATGGAATGTAGTATGGATATATTTATAATTTTGTATGTATAAAAATTACTATTTGAAGGAAATATTAGAAAATGTCTATTGGGAAAACACTTAAATACCTTAATCGTTCTTTACGCGTACCATTTAATCGTAAAAGTGCGTTTAAAAAATTAGCTGAATTTCATTCAAATCCATTATCTATGGATAAACTAGTTGATTGGGCTATGAAGTTTCCAGCTTCAGGACATTTGAAAGTAAGAAGTAGCCAGGTACGTTTTGAAATTATGTCGCTGGCAAAAGCTGTCGCAGATCTAAAACCAGAACGTATTCTTGAAATAGGAACAGCTGAAGGTGGTACATTATTTATTTGGGCAAACCTTGCATCTAAAAAAGTGATTAGCTGTGACATTTTAGAACCGGGTGTAAAACAAAGTTTATATGAAGCTTTCCCTCCACCTCATTCACAATGTAAGGTGAAAAATTTAACGGGTGATTCACATACAAAACCTTTCCTGGAAAGAGTAGAAGCTGAACTGGCTGGTGAGAAGGTTGATTTTTTATTTATTGATGGCGATCACACAGAAGTTGGTGTTGAGGCAGATTATAATGAATACCATCACCTTGTTCGTTCAGGTGGAATTATTGCATTTCATGACATCGTTGAAAAACAGGCAATCCCTGAAAATCAGGTTCACCATTTCTGGAAACGACTTAAAGAAAATACGAATACTGAAGAGTTTGTTAATAATGCTAATCAAACGGGCTACGGGATCGGAATCGTCAGAGTACCTTAAGCTTACATCTTGATGATACCGTTTTTACAAACATAAGCCTTGGCTTTTCGATTTTTATTAATGATGACAAGATTATCCTCATAACCATGACGCAAATGTTCATGGTAAAGGTGATAAACAGGGATTAGGAACTTTACACTTTTTGAAGCCATTCCTAATCCTTCAAAACGCCATTGTAAATCACTGTCTTCTGCACCCACTCCGGGTAAATCTTCGTTGTAGCCATTTATAGCGTACATGTCTTCCTTGTAACAAGAAAAATTACACCCTATAACGCCTACAAGTTTTTTCCCGCGTAACCACTGAAAAAAGCGAGAAGGAAGTCCCACCTCATAGTTTCTTACTTTATCTAAATGCAAAGGGATTAGAAGTAGGAAAAAGAGAAATCTGTTTTCGAGTACCCGTGTAAAACCTGGATATTTTCTTAAAACTTTAGAGAAGAAAGGTCCCAGGTAAACTCTTCGTCCGGTTAAAAATTTTCCATGTTCTGCAGTTGCGATGTGATCGGCAACAAAATTTTTATTTGGAAGAACATCTCCATCAATAAATATTAAATAATCCGATTTAGCACTGACAATAGCACGGTTTACCGCAAGGGTTTTACGCCAGCCATCATCAGGTTGGGTTAAATGGTGAAAGTTGTTTTTATTCTTAAATTCTGCCAGAAACGTTTCCATTCCCTCGCTTTCACAATCTTCAGTAACAATAATTTCAAAATCTTTTTCTGTTTGGCGTTCTAAAGCATACAGAATTCCGTTTAATGCTTCTGTGTCTTTATAGACTGATATAATTACACTTGCTTTTGGTTGAGTGTCTGTTGAAGTAGCTTGGTTCATTATTTGCCTAATATTTTAAAAGTACGCTATAGAAGTTGAATTATAAATTAAACATAGGTTTTGTCGAATAGTTAAAATTTCTTAATTTATTGTATATTGCTGCTTGATCCAATCCTGATATTCGCCCGACATGATTTTTCGCCACCAACTTTCATGGTCTAAATACCATTTAATTGTTTTATCAATCCCTGTTTCAAAACTTTCATTAGGCTGATAGCCAATTTCAGTATTACTTTTGGTTGGATCAATGGCATATCGGCGATCATGGCCCAGGCGATCTGTTACGTAAGTGATTAAGTCTCTGGCTATCTTACCGTTGTTAGTTGGTGCATTAGGATATTGTTTTTGTAACTTGTCACTTTTCTTTATGCGTTTATCAACCAGATCACAGACTAAATTTACAATATCGATATTAGCCCATTCATTGATGCCGCCAATGTTATAGGGTTCGCCCCTTTTTCCTTTACGAATAATGAGATCAATTCCAATGGCATGATCATCAACATACAACCAGTCTCTTATCTGTTTGCCATCACCATAAATGGGTAAGGCTTTACTTTCTAAAATATTAGTAATCACCAGGGGAATTAATTTTTCGGGAAATTGATATGGGCCATAGTTATTAGAGCAATTAGAAATATTGGTATTTAAACCATATGTTTCCTGATATGAGCGTACAAAGAAGTCTGATGATGCCTTACTAGCCGCATAAGGTGAATTCGGTGCATATGGCGTATCTTCTCTAAAAGGAGGATCATTGGCTTCTAGTGTGCCATAAACTTCATCAGTGGATACATGTTGAAATAAATGTTCCATCCCCGGGTTTTCATCTAACCAAAAAGTTTTAGCTGCTTTTAATAATTCATGCGTTCCTTTTACATTAGTCTCAATAAAGGCATCCGGGCCGGTAATTGACCGATCTACATGAGACTCTGCTGCAAAATGAACAATAGTATCAATTTTTTCTTCACGTAATAAATTGACTACTAAGTCATAATCTAAAATATTACCGTGTACAAAACGAAAGTTAGGATTGCCCTCAGCAGATTTAAGGTTTTCGACATTACCAGCATAGGTTAATGCATCCAGTACAACGATACAGTTATCGGGATATGTTTTTAGCCAATAATGGACAAAGTTTGCGCCGATAAATCCTGCGCCACCAGTGACTAGTAAGTTTTTTGGTGAAAATGTTTTAGTTTCTGACATCATGTTATTCCGAATAATCTATTTTAAATCCATTAATACTTCATTTAACGAATTATGCCAATTGGGCATTTCAATGCCAAATGTTTTATTTAGTTTTGAGCAGTCAAGCATAGAGTTTTCAGGCCGCTTTGCTGGCGTGGGGTATTGTGCAGTAGTGATTGGATTAACCTTAGGTTCTTTGTTCAATAGACCTGCTTCATGCGCCTGATGAAATATTTCTTTTGCGAAGCCATGCCATGTTGTTTTTGGGTAACCACAATAATGATACGTGCCCCATTCCAGCTTTTTATTTTTCTGATACTGCCCAATTATATCAATGAGTGTTTCAGCAATATTTTTCGCAGGAGAGGGGCCGCCATATTGATCTGCAACTACATTTAATTCGTCTTTTTCATTGCCTAAACGCAACATCGTTTTAACAAAATTATTTCTGTGCGCGCCAAATACCCATGCAACACGTAAAATAATAAATTGCTCCATATGCTCACGGATAGATTCCTCACCTTGCCACTTACTCTCCCCATATACGCCTAGTGGTGAGACGTCATCCTCTTCACAATATGCATCAATTTTTGAACCATCGAATACATAATCTGTAGAAATATGAAAAAGTGGAATATTATTCCTTGAACAAACAACAGCTAAATTTTTGACCCCATCATGATTTATAGCATAGGCTAGGTTATGCTCTTCTTCTGCTTTATCAACTGCAGTATAAGCTGCAGCATTTATGACAATATCAGGCTGATTCTGAGAAATATAGGCATCCACACTTTTAGCTTGAGTGATATCCAACTCTGAGCGAGTGGTTGCAAAAACGGTGTGTTTGCTTTGATTAGCAACAGAAACTAATTCGCTTCCAACCTGGCCTTGAGCACCTGCGATCAGAATTTTCATTTTTCTGATGCTGTTTTAAAGTTTTGAAAGTTTGGTAATTTTTCAGGCTTTTGATTTTTTAATAGCACATTTTTTTTATCTTTTTCGGATAAAGATATGTCAGATGATATTGATGAAATATTCCAGTTAATCCCAATATCAGGATCATCCCATGCAATGCCTTGTTCAGATTCTTGATGGTAATAATTAGTACACTTATATATAAAATCAGTTGTATCAGATAAGACAACAAAACCATGTGCATACCCGGGAGGGACATACATCATCCGCATATTATCTTCATCTAGCTGAGCCCCGTACCACTGGCCAAAGGTTGGAGAACCATATCGAACATCAACAGCAACATCAAAAACCGCACCTGTTGCTACTCGTACCAACTTTCCTTGTGTCTGAGTCATCTGATAATGCAGGCCACGTAAAACACCTTTTGATGAACGGGAATGATTGTCCTGTACAAATTGCGCATTAATCCCGGCATCTTGTAAGACATCAGCACGAAAAGTTTCAAGGAAGAAGCCGCGTTTATCACCAAATACTTTTGGTTCAAAAACGACAACCCCAGGAAGTTTTGTTGTAATTATTTTCATAAAGTATTATTTAAGTAAATCCATTAAATATTGACCATAACCACTTTTCACTAAAGGAGCCGCAAGTTTTTCAACTTGTGCCGCATCAATATAACCTTGTGAAAATGCTATTTCTTCCGGGCAAGCTATTTTTAATCCCTGACGCTCTTCCATTACCTGAATAAAATTTGCTGCTTGTAATAATGAGGCATGTGTTCCTGTGTCTAACCATGCGTAGCCTCTTCCCATAACTTCAACATTAAGATCGCCGCGTTCCAGATACACTTTATTCACATCCGTAATTTCAAGTTCACTACGGTGAGAAGGTTTAATATTTTTAGCAATATCAACTACATCATTGTCATAAAAATACAGGCCAGTTACAGCATAATTACTTTTTGGATTTTCAGGTTTTTCTTCTAAATCGATAGCATGGCCTTTATCATCAAAATCAACGACGCCATAGCGTTCAGGGTCTTTTACGTAATAACCGAATACGGTGGCACCGCTCTCTTTTTCTTTGGCATTATTTAAGAGTTTATCCATGCCATGGCCATAAAATATGTTGTCACCTAAAACCAAACAAACATTATCATTGCCTATAAATTCTTCGCCGAGTATAAATGCCTGTGCTAATCCATCAGGGCTAGGTTGTGTTTTATAGGTGAAATGCATTCCCCATTGATTACCTGAACCTAATAGATTAATAAATGATTGCTGATCATGTGGAGTAGTAATAATTAGTATGTCTCGAATTCCCGCAAGCATTAGAACCGACAATGGATAATAAATCATTGGTTTATCATATACAGGAATAAGTTGTTTACTTAAGGAGTGAGTTAATGGGTGTAATCTTGTGCCTGAACCTCCGGCCAAAATAATTCCTTTTGTTTTTTTCTTCATTTTTTTGAATCCCTAAATATTGCTATTTAATTTGTCGTAATACTTATTAATAATGTTTTTATAAGTGTCAATTAATTTGCGAGCATTTTTCTCAAGATGTTTTTTGTAATCAACATTCTGCAATATTGTATTAAACATATCGGGTAATTCATGTGATTCACATTGTACACCAGCATTATATTTAATAAATACTTTGGCTTCATCCTCAAAACTCCGCATATCAGGTCCAAATATAACTGCTTTGCCAAGTTGAGCAACTTCCAGAATATTATGCCCGCCTTTTTCTACAAATGATCCACCCATTAATACAAAATCTGAACCAGCGATAAACTGTTTAAGTTCGCCTATGGTATCTGCGATATAAATATCTGTTGTTGGTGTAACGGGTTCGTTTTTACTGCGAATCGCTATTTCAATATTGAATTTTTTAAGTTGGGATAATATCTCTGTTAAGCGATTGGGATGCCGGGGCACAATGACGAGCAGATGATTGGAATGTTTTGCTTTAAGCCAGGCATCAACAATTAATTGTTCTTCATCATTTCGTGTTGAGGCAGCTAAAATATAAGGTCTGGATAGGTTAATAGGTTCAATGTTATCTGATGTCAGCGCAGAGAATTTAATGTTGCCCAGTACTTCAATATCCGCCGTATTCGCACCAAGCTGAATAAATCTGTCTTTATCGATTTCTGAGCGCGCATAGACTTTTGTTACAAGAGGTAATGTTATGGCGTAAATTCTCTTTAACCAGTCTTTAGCATGTAAGGTTTTTTCAGATATTCGGCCATTGATAATAGTTAAAGGAATGTTTTTCTTATTAGCGCAATGATAAAAGTTTGGCCAGAATTCTGTTTCGACAATAAAAATCGCTTTAGGTTTTATTTTTCTAACAATACGTTTCATTGCCCAGAGATAATCTAAAGGGAAATAAAGATGTTGAACAGCTTCAGGTAATTGTTTTAATGCAACTGCTGCGCTAGTAGTCGTATTACTCGTTAAAGTAATTGGTGTGTCGGGGTGTTCGGCGTGTATTTTTAATATGAGTGGGATGACAGCATTAACCTCACCCACTGAGGCGGCATGAATCCATATTCCACCAGGAACAGATTTCGTGTTAAATAAAATGGCTAACCGTTGTAAAAAATAACGAAACTCAAGCGTTCGCGCACTTTGCCATAAAGTATAGAGGGCAAGGGGAATAAATAGAATAAAAAGTAAAAGTTTATATCGCCACATAATGATTATTTTGTGTATACATCCTTTTCACCTTCAGGGCGTGTTTTAAAACGACGATGAGCCCAAAGATATTGTTCCGGGCTTTGCAACATCTGCTCTTCTATAGCTTGATTAACCATTGTTGCATCACGTAGATCATCGTCACTGGGAAAGTTTTCAAGTGCAGGGCTGAATCGTATCTCGTAGCCTGATTGATCATTTAAACGTGCAGCATAATACGGAACAACAGGTGCTCCTGTGAGTTTTGCCAGGCGTTGTGTCGATAATAAGGTGCTGGTCATAATTCCCATGAAGGGAGCAAATATTGAATCTTTTACTCCGAAATCCTGATCTGGAGAAAATGAAACAACATTACCTTTTTTTACACTGCGAACAAGTTCACGCAAACTTTTATGTTTGATAAGCCCCGAGCAACATTTTTGCTCTCGTTTGTTTTGTATAAAGTATTCCATGAGTGGATTATTTGAACGCTTGTAAACAACTTTTAGATTATCGATATGGCTATTAAGAAATGCCCCCGAAATTTCCAGCGTGGTGAAGTGGGGGGCTAAAAGAATAACACCTTTGCCTTTGGCTGATGCATTTGTGAGATGCTCCATGCCTTTAACCTTGTGTAATCGCCTGAATTGTTTTTTAGATCCCCACCAGGTTAAAGCGGTTTCAAATATTGCCATTATGGCTGAATTAAATGCTTTATGAGAAAGCTCTTGTTTCTCTTCTGGCGTTTTTTCCGGGAAACAAAGATTAATATTTGTTTCAATAATATGCGTTCTTTTTTTAACCAGGTTATAAAATGCCTTGCCTAAAATGACACTTAGTTTTTTCATCCAGCTGTGCGGAAGGAAAGAGAACCATCTTAATAAAAAAATACCAAACCAGGTTCCCCAGTGTTTTGGCGTAAAAAGATTTAAAGGTATATGTGATTTTTTCATTTAATTAATTTAGATAATATTTTAAATTTAGGGTGTGTTGCATCTCGAAGCCATTCAAACAAAACTGATTCAACGTTACTGACAATAATGCCACTCTGGCGTAATCGATCAATGGCATTCCTATGATTTAATTTCTTACGTGAACAGATAGCATCTTCCACTACATATACCGTATAGCCATGGCGTTGTAGCTGAATCGCACTTTGTAAAACACAAACATGAGATTCCATACCACTAATAATAATTTGCTGGCGCTTGTTCTTTGCCAGCAAGTCATGAAAACCTTCTGTTTCTGAACAGGAAAAACAGGTCTTTTCAATCGATACACTTGTCTCGGGAAGCTGTTCAGTAATTTCAGCAACGGTATTACCCAGACCTTTTGGGTATTGCTCACTATGAATAACCGGAATATCAAGTTCTTTGGCCGCCTTTACCAGCACGTTATTATTTTTGATCACGTTTTCTAATACGTCAGCAGGCATCGCGGATGCTAAACGTTCCTGAATATCGATGATCAATAATTGACTATGCTGAGCATGACAAAGTTTTTCATTTAATGGCAAACTCATGAAAAATTAAAACCTACCTTATAGTTATTTTGTATCGCCCATTTTTTCATACATAAATGCATAATACATGATTGGGATAATAACTAGTGTTAATACCGTTGATACCAGAATACCAAAAATGAGTGAAATTGCTAAACCACTAAAAATTGGATCGGTGATGATAAACATAGCGCCTAACATGGCCGCTAAACCGGTTAATACGATAGGCTTTGCACGAACGGCGCCAGAGCGAATCACGGCCTCTTCAAAATCAATACCTTCATCGACTTGTTGATTAATAAAATCAACTAACAATATTGAGTTACGTACGATAATACCCGCCAGTGCGATCATGCCGATCATAGACGTGGCTGTATACTGTGTTCCCAGCAAAGCATGACCGGGCATAACACCAATAAGCGTTAATGGGATCGGTGCCATGATGATTAACGGAACGAGGTAAGACTTAAATTGCGCAACGACTAACAGATAAATTAAAATCAGCCCCATCGCGTAAGCAATACCCATGTCACGGAAAGTTTCATAAGTAATCTGCCATTCACCATCCCACTTAATGCTGTACTCATAGGGGTTTTCTGGCGGGTTAATAAGGCTTTGTTTAATTGACTGGTCGGCAATCAAAGGTGCTTCTGACACTTTTCCACGGATATCAAACATACCATATAAAGGACTATCCAAATCACCTGCCATATCAGCAGTTACATAAACAACCGGAAGCATGTCTTTATGATAGATAGATTGATCATAACGTGTATCAATCAGCGTCACGATGTCTGACAGCGGTACAAGATCACCCTTTTCCCCCCGTACATGTAAGGCCAATATATTCTGAACATTGGCTTTATCTGCAACACTTAATTCAAGTCGTATAGGTAACGGATATTTCACATTTAGCGGATGAACATAACTCGCATCTTCACCATCCAAAGCTGCATACAAAGTTGCAACAACATCACGTTGTGAAACACCTAACAGCGCCGCCTTCTGCTGATCAACCTTAACAATTAATTTTGGCGCCGCGGCTTCAATGGTATCGTCAATATCAACAATATCATCTGTGTTTTCGAATATCTTACGTACTTGCTTAGCGATTTTAATCTGACCGTTATAGTCCAGACCATATACTTCAGCAACCAGGGGAGACATAACCGGAGGACCGGGTGGAACTTCGACGACTTTGACATTGGCGTTTAATTTTTTACCAATGGCTTGTAAATCATCACGCATGGCAAAAGCAATTTCATGGCTCTTACGATCACGTTCTTTTTTATCAACCAGGTTAACCTGGATATCAGCCACATGTGATCCCTGACGCAGGTAATACTGTCTGATTAATCCATTAAAGTTAATCGGTGAAGCGCCACCCACATAAGCCTGATAATCAGAAACTTCAGGTACCGTGGCAACGTATTGTCCCAGTTCACGCACAACGCGTGTTGTTTGTTCAAGCGCCGTTCCCTCTGGCATATCGATAACAATCTGAAATTCAGATTTATTATCAAAAGGTAGCATTTTTAAAACAACCAGTTTTACACCTGCCAGTCCTACTGAAAGAATGATTAATACTAAAATAATCTTAACTAATTTACGTCGCGCAGCACTGCCTTTTTTGCGGTTTAAATAAGGGCTGATATATTTTTTAAATAAAGCATATAAACGTTTATCAAACGAACTTTCTTCATGATGAAATTCCTGATTGGCTAAAATTTTATTTGCGAGCCAGGGGGTAACCACAAATGCAATGATCAAAGAGATAAACATGCCCATGCTGGCGTTGATCGGAATAGGGCTCATGTAAGGTCCCATCAGTCCAGTTACAAAGGCCATGGGTAACAAGGCGGCAATAACGGTGAATGTGGCCAGGATAGTCGGTCCACCAACTTCATCAACGGCAATAGGAATAGCATCAACAAGTTTTTTACCGCCCATATTCATATGCCGATGAATATTCTCAACAACCACGATCGCATCATCAACCAAAATACCGATAGAGAATATCAAAGCAAATAAAGAAACACGGTTAAGGGTAAAGCCCCATGCCCATGAGGCAAACAAGGTTGCGGCAAGTGTTGTAACTACTGCGACCCCCACAATTACTGCTTCACGTTTACCCAGAGCAAAAAACACAAGCAGCACAACAAAAAACGTTGCAAAGCCTAACTTGCCAATGAGTTGTTTCGCTTTGGCATCTGCAGTAGCTCCGTAATCACGTGTGACAGTGACTTCAACACCCTCGGGAATGAAGACACCTTTAAGTTGTTCAATGCGTTCAATAACTTGATTGGCAAGACTCACCGCATTACTGCCCGGTTGTTTTGCAATCGCAATCGTAACGGCAGGGAACTCACCTTTTTCATTTATGTTCTTCGTTTTGGCAGCAGGGCCGGTTCCAAACCAGGCATATTGTTCAGATTGATCAGGGCCATGTCTAACCGTTGCAACATCGCGTAAAAAAATCGGTTTACCTTCATTAACGCCAACGACCAGATTTTTAACTTCTTCAGGGGTGACCAAAAACGTTCCTGTTTGCACAGAAATTTCCTGATTGTTTTTAACTATGCTTCCTGAAGGTTGTGTTGCATTACTGGCTTGTAGTGCATTGCGTAAATCTGCCACGGATAAATTATGTGCAGCTAATGCAGCGGGGTCGAGTAATACATGCACAACTTGCTCTGGACCACCTAAAGTATAAATGTCACGTGTGCCTTTAATGCGTTTTAATTCAGTTTCAATCGTGTGCGCCACTTTTTTCAAATCATAAGCGCCACGTGTTTGATCTTTCGTCCATAAGGTTAAGGTAACAATCGGAACATCATCAATGCCTTTCGGTTTAATGATAGGAGGCAAGGTACCTAAATTAGCGGGTAACCAGTCCTGTTTGGAATAGAGTGCATTATATAAGCGTACAATCGCCTGAGTTCGATCTTCACCCACTTTAAATTGAACCGTTAAGATAGACATCCCCGGTTTGGAAACAGAGTAAATATGTTTTAACCCTTCGAGCTCAGAAAGAATTTGTTCGGCAGGGAAACTAACCAGTTGTTCTACTTCTTTGGCAGAGGCACCAGGAAAAGGGATAAAAACATTTGCGAAGGTCACATTAATTTGTGGTTCTTCTTCGCGCGGCGTTACCATTACCGCAAACAGACCTAACAGAAAAGCAATCAGTGCTAATAAAGGTGTGATTTCAGATAACAAAAACTTTTTTGCTATGCTTCCGGAAAGTCCTAATTTATTATGCTCCTGTTCAGCCATTATCCTACTCCTGCAATTTTAATTGTGCTGCCGCAGCAACAGGATCGAGCATAATTTTTTCATTGTTCTCAAGCCCTGCAAGAATTTCATAACTGTTAGATGCGGGAATAAATGCACCAATGCGTACCTGGCGGAAAGATAATTTCTTATCTTCAGCTCTAACATAAATAGCACTTACTTCACTGCGCCTGACAATGGTGGAAGCAGGAACGATCAGACTTTGTTTTATATTACTGACAATGGCCATCTTGATAAACATGCCGGGATAAATGTCGTAATCACCTTTAGGTAATTCAGCGCGCATCTGAAAGGTATGATTTTTGGTGTCGGCATATGGACTCACGGTAACTTTATTAATTGTTAAACGTGTACCGTCTTTTAAAATCGCCGTCGCCTTTTTTTGCTCTCTGACAATCTTTACCAGATCTTGCGGCAAAGCAATGCTGGCGCGTAAGGTTTCAAGCGATAACCCCGTCATTAGCGGTTGCCCCGGTTTTGCCAGTTCACCGAGTTCAATATGGCGTTTTACTACGATGCCACTGTAAGGTGCACGTACAATGGTGTTTTCTAACGCTTCGTTTGCCTGTTCAAGCCGGGCTTTAGCTGACTTATAGCGTGCACTGGCTTTATCTAATGCAGTTTTGGAAACCAGTTGTTTAGAGTAGATATCTTCAATACGTTTAAATTCTGATTGTGCTTCATCAAAAGTCGCTTTGGCCACTTTATATGAAGCCATTTGCTCCTTGTTACGAAACTCAACCAGGATGTCACCTTGTTTCACCGCATCATCAATATCGGCATTTAATTTCACCACACGGCCGGAAGTTTGTGCAGATATTGTTGCCTGGTTAACTGCTTCAACAACCGCATCAAGTACACGTTCTTCTTCAATATGCACGTTTCGGGAAAAAGCCCAGTCTGCTTTATCTTCTGCCTGCATTGCAGGAGAGAAAATTATTGACGCAATAATAATGAAAGGGGATGCCCGGTAAGCAAGGCTGTGTAAAGTAAACATATTGATGTCTCCCAATATCCTATATTCTAGTTTCGTGATGCACTTATAAGTGCAAATTTATATTAACCAGGGATTAAGCTGCTCAATATCTTTAACCGATAAGGTACCGGCAGCTAATTTAAGATTTAATGTTTCAAGTAGATAATTATAGCGTACCTGGGCAAAATCCCGGCGAGCACGGTAAAGCTCACGTTGTGAATTTAAAACATCAACCGTAGTCCGTGTGCCTACTTTAAAACCCGCTTGTGTTGCTGCTAATGCTACCTGGCTTGAAGCCAGTGCTTGTTTTAATGCTTTAACCTGGCTGATATTGGCAATCACGCTCAGGTAAGAATTACGAGTTTGCCTTTCGGTTGCGCGATGTTGTTTATCGAGTAACTCTTGCGCTTGTTTCAGGCGGTAAGCCGCTGCACGCGTTTTTGAATTTACTAAGCCACCTGAATAAAGCGGTACGTTTAACTGCAAGGTAATCGAGTTACTCGTTTGTTCGCTTTCATTGTAAATCGGGTTGCCTGCACCATAATTGTTAACCGAGTGTTTAGCGGTTAAATCAAGCGTAGGGTAGTGAGCTGCACTCTGACGAGACACTTCTGCACGCGCAACAGCCACCCCTTTTTGACTGGCAATTAATAACGTGTTTTGATCATTTGCTGTTTTAACCCATTGGTTTATATCTGCGGGTTCTGGTTTAACTAATGGATGAGTGCTTGATAAAGCCGACAGGCTAGCGTGATTTTTATTTGTAATCTCTCTTAATATTTCATGACTGATAGCCAGCGTATTTTCTGCAATTATCACTCGAGCAACTGCCTGGTCAAAACGTGCTTTTGCTTCATGCACATCCGTGATGGCAATTAAACCGACATTAAAACGTTGTTGGGTTTGCTTGAGTTGTCGTTTAATTGATTTGTGTTCAGCTTTAGCAAACTCCAAATCATCAACCGCCGCAAGCACGGTAAAATATTGTTTTACTACGCGAATAATTAAATCTTGTTTAGCATATTCAAAGTTGGCCTGGGCTTGAGCCACAATTGCATCCGCTTGAGTCAGCCCAACATAGTTTGCACGACGATAAAGAGGTTGAGTGAGGTTCAGGCTATAGCCATCAGTTTTATATTCATCTGAGTCGGTTGAGAGGGATGATTTTTCGTTATTATCATTATAATAAGCATGAGCTGAAATCGCTGGCAAAAACAATGCAACACTTTGATTTTTAGTTTCAAGCAGGGCCTGGTATTCAGCTTGTGCAGCACGAAATTGAGTATCATTCTGAACAGCTGATTTATATATAGAAATAAGGTCTTCAGCAAAAGAAGAAAAACTTAACAAAGACAAAACTGTCACTGTTGTTAATTTAAAGCTGAATTTTTTCATTAGTTACTCCAAAATCTTAATAGCGTTTCATCGTCTTATCGATGTCTTCTGCCCATTGTTCAACCCCACCATCAAGATTCGTAATGTTTTTGAATCCTGCTTGTTCCATATAATACCCCATTTGCCGGCTACGAATCCCATGATGACATATCATTATTATCTCTCTTTCATGATCAATTTCAGCTTCAAGTGTCTCAAGTTTAGAAGCTAATTGTCCCATCGGGATGAGAACTGAGCCTTCAATATTGCAATACACGAATTCCCACGGTTCACGTACATCCAGTAGGAGTGGCGCAATCTCGCTATTACTTAACTCAGATAAATACTCATGCAATTGTAAGGGATTAAAATGACGCATTTATAATCGCAGTTAAGCCTGATTAAACTCAGTTAAACTCAGTTAAATTTTGCCAATAAAAAAGCCTGTTAAGAGAACAGGCTTTATAAGTCCGATTATAGTCTTTCGTTGTGAAACTTAACTATAAAACAAACCTTTCTGGCTCCACCGCATTTATAAGGGCAGGAATGTCAGTTTCAAGTAAAATCTGGTGAGACCAGTCATTATCTTTTACACGGGTAATCAAAATCACTTCCATCGCAGGTGAATCGCCAACAATTGCAATTAACCGGCCGCCGACATTCAAATTACGCTGAAAAGTCTCAGGCAAAATAGGCAAAGAACCGGTAATTAGAATCACATCATAAGGCTTATGTTTATCCCAACCTAAAGCCGCATCGCCCACTTCATAGGTAACATTGGTGATTTGGTGTGCGTTAAGCTTTTCTTCTGCGCGTTTTTGCATATCGGCATCAATATCTACCGTAATCACGTGACGTGACAAGCTCGCAAGTAAAGCCGTGACATAACCCGTGCCGGTACCCACTTCCAACACCTTGTCCTGCTCCTGCACCTGTAATGCCTGCACGATGTAGGCTTCAAGTTTAGGGCACATCATTTCCTGTCCATTAGATAAAGGAATATTAATGTCCGTAAACGCGTGTTCTTTATATTTAGCTGGCACGAAATCTTCGCGGGGCAGACGTTGAATAAGATCTAAAATCTTATCGTCGCGTACATTCCAGGGTTGGATTTGCTGCACGATCATGTTGTGACGTGCTTCTTCAAAATTCAGTACATTCATGAGCCATTTCCCGCAATTTTAGCTAAATTTTTAATTATTCTTGTTTCTTTTGCTGGGGAGTAGAGTAGCACTTTGAGATAAAGCCGCAATAAGCCAGGTACTTTTTTGGCCTCAAATTCGAGCATTGGGGCATAAAATTGCCTTATAAAAGCGCTTGCAAATAACAATCATTATCATTGAGTGCCAATAATAAAACCATAACGACAATTAAAGTAGAAGGATATAATTATGCATTCAATGGACAGAACTCTTGCTCATTGAGCTTTCGAGATTGCTGTACAAAGACCGCTTTGTTAAACTTCCCGAATCATGAAAAACTGGCGCGAAAACATTCTAAGCAACAAAGCAATATACATATTGCTTATTTTTGCTTTGTTGATCACACAGACTATTAAGTTACACATGCACATTGAACATGAAAATGCGCCATTAATTGATAGCAAAATTCATACAGTGGATATTCATGCAGCCACATACTTACATGAAATAAATCATGATTTGCAGCACCACCATGATGGCGCTCAAATACACCATAGCTCAATTGATGTTGATTCAGCTGCAAATAATATAGTGAAAAAAAATCAGATATTAGATTCCTTTGTTTTTTTCATTTTGATCTTATTTATAATTTTGTCTGTCCCACAGTTACGACAAATTCGTCGTTGCTATGAAGAGAAAAAACCTCGGGCTTTCTCTTATTGTTTCCCCCCTCAACGCGCGCCACCTACTTTTTAAACTTCAAGTATATTAATGGTAGTACAGCAACAAACTCCGTGTTTGTGCCTGTCATTAAAATCACCTTTGTTTTTAATTAACTATTAGTGAATTTTTAACACTAGTAGAGTGGATAGTGTAATGAAAAAAATATTTTTACCTGCCTTAGTATGTTTTGGAATGAACTTTCCTGCATCTATTAATGCAGAGCAATTATTAGATAGAAATAGTCATGTGGATATCAGTAATCGTACGATTACTTTGCATGAAGCAATCAGTAAAACGATTAATAATAATCACAAACTACGTGCTTTTTATTTTGAGCGACAAGCGCAAAAAGGTCGTGTTGTACAAGCAGGATTATCACCTGGTTCAGCAATAAACTTTGATGTGGAAGGTGTTGCCGGCAGCGATAACTTTAAAGGAACAGATAATGCTCAAATAAGTTTGAGCATGAGCTGGGTGTTTGAAGGTCAATTAAGACAACGTTATATAGATTTGGCAAATGCCGGAACGTTTGCTGTAGCAACAGAAGCGAATATAAATTTATTAGATGTTTCTGCAGAAACAGCGCGTTTGTATCTCATAAGCCTTGCACGCCAAACACATTTAATTAACTCAAAGCGTGCATTGAAAATCTCTAAACAAATAGCTCGAGCAATTAAAAAACGTGTACTCGCAGGAAAAACAACAGAAGCTGAATTAGCGCGAGCGCAAGTGGACGTTATGCGTCGTGAACTTGAGCTGGAAGACGTTGATCATGAACTGAGTTCAACGTATCGATTACTGGCTGCTCAATGGGGTAAACCTCTATTTGAATATGCTCAAGTTGAAGGAGATCTTTTTTCAATTCCACAAGTACTGTCTTTTGAAAAATTAAAGCAACGTCTTGAACAAAGCCCAAACTTTGCACGCTTGTTATCACAAAAACGTTTACAGCAACGTGAGTTAAAGCTTGCTAAAGCCAAAAACAGTCCTGGATGGAATATGAGCCTGGGTGTACGGCATTACCAACAAACAGATGAACAGGCATTAATAGCCGGTATTTCAATTCCATTTGGTGAAGGCAGTCGCAACAGCGGGGGCATTGCTGAAGCACGAGCAAATTTATCTCAATTAGAAATTAAAGAGGATGAGGTAAGAGTTCGTTTTGAAACATCACTTTATTCTTTGCATCAGGAATTAAAGCATCACTTTCATCAAATTGAGGCTTATCGCAATAAGATCATTCCCAAACTTGAACAAGCGTTAAAACAAACACGCCGTGCATATAATTTGGGGCGTTATAGTTATCTTGAGCTGCGCAGTGTTCAGAATGAACTGATTAGCGCACGACATGCATTAGTTGAAGCTTCTCTTAATGCACATTTAAAAAGAATTGAAATTGAACGATTTACTGGTGAGCAAATAGTGCAGCGAGTGAACAAGTCATGAGGTTTATTATGAAAGTATTTATTAAATTAACCGGGATTATTTTTCTTGGCTTTATGCTGCATGCATGCGGACAAAATAATTCCTCAAGCCATGAAGACGCTGAAGTGATTAAAGGCCCACATGGTGGCCGTTTGTTAAGCAATGGTGACTTCACTCTTGAATTATCAATCTTTGAAACGGGTGTTCCCCCAGAGTTTCGTGCATGGGCAACAAACGATGATGAGTTACTTAAACCAACGGAGGTTAATCTCAATATTATATTAACTCGGCTTGGTGGTAAAAAAGATAACATTAAGTTTAAGCCGCATGGTGATGCAATGCGCGGTGATACGGTGATCTATGAACCTCATTCTTTTATTGTCAATATTATTGCTGAGCATGATGGGACTAAACATACATGGCAATATGATAATTTTGAAGGTCGAACAAAAATTGAAAAGGCCGTAGCTAAAGCTCTTGAGATAGAAACAAGTATTTCTGGCCCGGTTGTCTTACAAGAAACCGTCAGTGTATTTGGACAAGTGATCGCAAACGCAGAACGTGTTCGTGATATTCATGCGCGTTTTGATGGCGTGATTAAATCTGTTGCCTTATCAATGGGAAGCAAGGTAGAAAAAGGACAAGTGCTCGCTACTATTGAGAGCAATGAAAGTCTTAAATTGTATTCTATTAAAGCACCCATTAGCGGTGTGATAACACATCGTAATGCCAACTCGGGTGAACAATCAGAAGGTCGTACACTTTTTACTATTACCGATCCTTCAAGTGTATGGGTTGATTTATCCATATTCCCAGCAGATCAAAAACGTGTTCATGTTGGTGCACCTGTTACGGTTAACGCGGCGGCAAGTAAGCAAACTGCAAGTGGCACGATCGCAACGATCAATGTTATTGCAGAGGCTAACCAGTCAATAAAAGCACGGGTGGTGTTAGATAATAAAGAAGGAAAATTTGTACCGGGCAGTTATGTTAAAGCACAAATTAAAGTTGCAGAGCATCCTGTTGCATTAGCTGTGAAACGTTCAGGTCTTCAAGCCTTTAGAGATTTCACAGTCGTCTATGCGCAAATTGGTGAAGAATATGAAGTGCGTATGCTTGAGCTGGGTAAACAGGATAATGAATGGATAGAAGTGTTAGGTGGCCTTGATGTTGGTACGCGCTATGTTAGTGAAAATAGTTATGTCATAAAAGCCGATATTGAAAAATCCGGCGCAGCCCACGATCATTAAGGATAAGATTATGCTTGATTTTATATTAAAATTTTCATTGGAACGACGCGGGCTTGTTTTCTCAATCGTATTTTTGTTAATGGTATTGGGTGCTTGGAAGTTTACTCAGTTACCGATTGATGCCGTGCCCGATATTACTAATGTTCAGGTTGTAATTAGTACCGAAGCACCGGGCTATACACCATTAGAAGCAGAACAACGTGTTACCTTTCCAATCGAAACAGCGATGTCAGGATTACCGAAACTAACATATACACGTTCGGTTTCACGTTATGGTTTGTCTCAAGTCACTGTGGTATTTGCAGAAGGTACTGATATTTATTTTGCACGGCAATTAGTTGGTCAACGACTGAATGCAGCAAAAGCATTATTACCTGCATCACTGGAACCAACATTGGGTCCAATCGCAACAGGTCTGGGCGAGATCTTTATGTTCACCGTTGATGCAGAAGCTGGCGCAAAAAATGCGGATGGCAGTTTGGTTACGCCGACAGATTTACGTTCAGTACATGACTGGATCATTCGTCCGCAATTAATGCGAGTGCCCGGTGTTGCAGAAGTCAATCCGATTGGTGGCTTCAAAAAAGAAATTCTGGTTGCCCCCGAGCCGGCTAAATTATTAGCGTATGGTTTGAGTTATGAAGATATTGTTACGGCAATAGAACAAAACAATGATAATCGTGGTGTTGGTTTTATCGAACGCAGTGGTGCGCAGTGGTTAATGCGTGTACCGGGACAAGCAAATAACCTTGATGACTTACGCAATATAGTGATACGTCAACATCAAGGTATACCTATTCGGATAAAAGATGTTGCAACAGTAAGCATTGGTAAAGAGTTACGTTCAGGTGCGGCAACACAAAATGGACAAGAGGTGGTATTAAGTACTGTCTTTATGTTGATAGGTGAAAACAGTCGGACTGTTGCCAATGATGTTGCATTGAAACTCGAAGAAATTAAAGCAAGTTTGCCGGATGGAATAACGGCAACAGCTGTTTATAATCGAACCGATCTAGTTGATAAAACCTTAGCCACAGTACAAAAGAACTTACTTGAAGGTGCGTTACTCGTTATCGCAGTACTTTTTTTTATGGTGGGTAATATACGCGCCGCATTATTAACTGCTGCGGTGATTCCGATTGCTATGCTTATGACTATCACCGGTATGGTGCAAACAAAAGTCAGTGCCAACCTAATGAGTTTAGGCGCATTAGATTTTGGTTTGATAATTGATGGTGCAGTGATTATTGTTGAAAACTGTTTACGTCGTTTAAGTGAAAGTGGGCGTAACGGTCAGCAATCATTAAACGAACGTCTGTCGGTAGTGTTTGATGCAACACAAGAAGTGATTCGTCCAGCATTGTTTGGTGTTTTCATTATTACTGCGGTTTATCTTCCTATCTTTGCCTTAAGTGGTGTTGAAGGGAAAATGTTTCATCCCATGGCTATCACCGTCATTATTGCTTTAGTCAGTGCGATGATTCTTTCGATTACATTTGTGCCGGCGGGTGTGGCGTTGTTATTTAACAAACCTCTAGAAGAAAAAGAAAGTAAAGTTGTTATCAAAGCGCGTTCACTGTATGAGCCTGCATTACGCTATAGCATGGAAAATCGTTGGCAAGTTGTTTCAGCGGCATTAGTCCTTGTTTTGCTTTCCCTTGCTTTAACTCCTCGGCTGGGTTCAGAGTTTGTACCTAACCTTGATGAAGGTGATATAGCCATGCATGCCTTGCGCATACCGGGCACATCACTCGAGCAAGCAATTGCATTACAAAAAAACTTGGAACCGGAAATAAAAAAATTACCTGAAGTGAAAACGGTATTTTCAAAAGTGGGTACAGCAGAAGTCGCAACCGATCCTATGCCGCCGAGTGTAGCGGATAATTTTATTATTCTAAAACCAAGATCTGAATGGCCAGATCCGAATAAAGA
>JAGLTQ010000130.1 GCA_023135195.1 Gammaproteobacteria bacterium
AAGCTAAACCAGAAGCTAAACCAGAAGCGGGTAATAAGTCATGAATTTGAAACGACTGTTACCTGTCCCGGTTATATTATTGTTTGCTGGCTGTGCTGGTGGTATTGATGAACATGGAACAATCGCAGATTTACGTGATGTTGATATGGAGATAGCTGATATCCATATTGATGGTGGTCTTGAAAAGGCCATGAAAAGTTATCAGCAATTTCTAGAACAAACACCTGAATCAGCAATGACTCCAGAGGCAATTCGTCGTCTCGCTGATCTGAATATCGAAAAAGAATATGGTGTGGTCAGCGAAGAAGCCCCCTCTAGTAAATCTATTAAGAAAAATGAACTTAAAAAACCAGAAAAGATTGCTATTGATACGAATAGGGATAGTTCTTCGACTAAAAAAACCAGCAAAATTGCGGACTTAAAATCAGAGTCAACCAGACAATTTGAGAAAAGAGCGACGACTCAGGAGAAAATAAAAACGGCCAAAAGTTCGGCAATTGCCCCTTTACCGGATGGATCCAATATCGATGATCTGCAAACAGCCGGTGCTAAAAAAGCGATTAGGTTGTATAAAAGATTACTTAAAAAATTTCCGATGTATGAACATAAAGATCAGGTGCTTTATCAATTATCGCGTGCCTATGAAGAAGTAGGCCAGATTGAAGCAGCTATGAAAGTCATGAACACTTTAGTTAAACAATATCCTGCTTCACGCCATTTTGCTGAAGTGCAATTCAGGCGTGCAGAATATTTCTTTACCCGTAAGAAGTATCTGGATGCGGAAGATGCTTATAAATCTATTCTTAAAATAGGTAAAGGGACAGATTTTTACGAATTAACGTTGTATAAACAAGGCTGGACATTTTATAAGCAAGATATGTATGAGGATGCTCTCAATCACTTTATGACTTTACTTGATTATAAAGTGAGTGTCGGTTTTGATTTTGGACAACAGAAGAAAACATCAATCCAGAAACGTTTGGATGATACTTTTCGTGTTATTAGTTTGAGTTTCTCAAGTTTGGGAGGGGCTGATTCGGTTATTAATTACTTTAAAAAGATTGGCTCTAAAAGTTATGAAAGTGATATATATAGCTATCTGGCAGAGTTTTATTTAACAAAACGTCGATATAGTGATGCAGCTTTAACTTACAAAGCTTTTGTAAAAAATAACCCATATCATAAAATATCGCCTCATTTCAGTATGAGAATGATAGAGGTTTATCATAAGGGGCGTTTCCCCAAACTCGTTATTGAAGCAAAAAAAGACTATGCATCAGCTTATGGAATTCATGAAGATTACTGGAAGTATTACAATATAAAGGAATATCCTGAAGTCGTTGGTTTTTTAAAGAAAAATATAATTGATTTAGCAAATCATTATCATGCTATTTATCAAAATCCCCGTTATCGAGCCAGGAAAAAACAAAGTTTTAAAGATGCATCACACTGGTATAAACAATTTCTTTTATCCTTTCCAAAAGATGAGTTGTCTCCAGGTATAAATTATTTACTTGCCGATCTGTATTTGGAGAATAAAGATTATCTGGCTGCAGCGATTGAATATGAAAAAACAGCATACAATTATCCTTTAAATAAAAAGTCATCAAAAGCGGGGTATGCTGCGGTATATGCTTATCGTGAGCATTTAAAGATTGTTTCCCAGTATGAGAAAAATAAGGTGATGCGAGAAGTCATTCGTACTTCACTAACGTTTGCAGATGTTTTCCCTAAGCATGAAAAAGCCTCGGTTATACTTGCGGCTGCAGCTGATAATCTTTATGAGATGAAAGACTTTACGCTAGCAATTAAAACCGCGCATCAACTGATTAAAAATTATCCGAAAACAAAATTAAGTTTACGACGTTCTGCATGGTTGGTTATTGCTTATTCATCCTTTGACATACTAAAGTTTAAAGAGTCTGAGCAGGCATATACGAAAGTTCTTGATATGCCGGATAAAAATAAAAGCTTACGTAAAAAATTATTGGAAAATCTCGCAGCAGCGGTTTATAAACAGGGTGAGCAAGCGAATGTTTTAAAGGAATACCGTGTTGCGGCTAACCATTTTTTACGCATTAGAAAACTGGCTCCTTTTACCAAGATTCGTTCAACCGCAGAATATGATGCGGCAACCGCATTAATTAAGTTAAAAGACTGGCCACAAGCAGCAGAGGTATTGCTGGCCTTTAGAAAAGCATATCCAAAACACAAATACTATTCGGAAATCACGAAAAAAATTGCTTATGTTTATCGTGAGGACAAGAAGCATTTACAGGCAGCTAAAGAGTTTGAGCGTATTTTTGCAGAATCGTCTGACCAAACAATACGGCGTGAATCATTACAAATTGCCGCAGAGTTGTATCAAAAAATTCCAGATAAAGAAAATACGATACGAATATATAAACGTTACGTTAAATATTTCCCGAAACCACTTGAAGAGTCACTGGAAATTCACTCGAAAATTGCAGCGTTTTATAAGTCTAATAATGATTCTAAAAAATGGTTAAAAACACTTAAATTCATTATCAAAATGGATGCGAAGGCGGGCTCTCAACGCACCGAACGGACACGCTACCTGGCCGGTATTGCATCATTGGCAATAATTGAACCCATTTATCATGATTTTGTGGCAATTAAACTTAAGCGACCCTTTAAACGTTATTTTCTTAAAAAGAAGAAGAAAATGAAGCGTAATCTTAAGCGTTATAATAGCCTGGTCGATTATCATGTTGGTGATGTTACGGCAGCTGCAACATATTATATTGCTGAAACGTATTATGAGTTTAGCCGTGCTCTTATGGCATCAGAGCGGCCGAAGAAATTATCTGAGCTGGAACTAGAAGAATATAATCTTATGATAGAAGAACAGGCTTATCCTTTTGAGGAAAAAGGCATCAAAATTCATAAGAAGAATATCGAACTTCTTAATTCGGGTGTTTATAGTCTTTGGATTGATAAGAGTTTGAAAAAATTAGGCGAGCTTGTACCTGGTCGTTATGCTAAATATGAGTTCAGTACAGGCGTTGTCACTTCACTGATGTCTTATCGTTATGAATTAGGTGATTTGCCTGAAATTGCGGCTGTTGAGACTAAAGCAGAAGTTGAAAAGCCGTCAGAATCAGTCAATAAGGCCCCTGAAAAGGATGTGGAATCAGAGTCAAAATAGTATTTTTGGCTATCGGTCTTAGATAAGCAAACTTTAGTTTTTTAAGTGAATTTCACATAATAATAGTAATTATGTTAACTGGTTCACATGCCTAAAATATTTATTAAAGTTGGCTATTATTGATCTTTGTTAGAGCACTTGATTAATGTGTAAGATTTTTACTAATTAGTGATATGCTTCGCAATAATGCCAATAAAATCATGAATTTATATTTCTTTCTTTATTCATAAGGTAAACTTAATATTATGTAGTCAGGCACTATTATATAGTGTAATTTAAATTATACGGTTCAAATGATTATGTTTAGTAATAACATGTTTAATTCAACTATTTTTGGTTGTAAAAGTATTCTCATGTTGATATTGGCGCTGATGTTAGGTGCATGTGGGACAAGCTCGAAAATAACGAAAGAAACTAAATTCACTACTGATGATATTGTCATATCAGAAGAGTTTGGGATTGATACTGATTTAACGAAAAAATTTAATCAGGCAACTAAACATATTGAGAAGAAAGAATATGAAGCAGCTATCGAATTATTAATCGAAGTCACAAACAAAACAGATAAGCATAGTGCGCCCTATATTAATCTTGCAATTGCTTATTCAGAAACCGGAAAAATCCAGGATGCAGAAAATACTTTATTAAAAGCCATAAAAATTAACCCAGCTCACCCGGTTACAAATAATGAGTTGGCTCTGGTGTACCGAAAAACAGGTCGTTTTTCTGAAGCCAAAAAGACTTACGAAAATATTATCAAAAACTTCCCCCAGTTTTTACCCGCAAGAAGAAATTTAGGCATTTTGTGTGATTTGTTCATGAATGATCTTGGTTGTGCAATTGAGCAATACAAAGCCTATTTAAGCATCAGACCAAATGAAAAAGATATGAAAATCTGGTTAACCGATCTTAAGCGTAGAGCAGGGCAATAAAATGTTATTTAGAAATTTTATTTTAATATTATTTTTGTCATTAACTATAAGTAGCGTTAGTTATGCAGAAAAAAAGAAAAAGATAGAAGTGAAATCATTATCCGGTATTTCTATTATTGGTAACAAAGATGCGCCTAAATCACTTTACATTGTTCCCTGGCGTAGCTCTGAGTTAGGAATAGAAACAGATTTAAATTCAAGTCTGCTTAATGAAGGCATACATCCGGTTGATAAGGATGTTTTTATTCGTGAGCTGAATTTTTATGAAATTAGTACAGTTAAGTAATTTTGATTAGCAAAATATAGGCAAGAGGTATTATTAATATGGACTTTCTTTATACAATAGTTGAATTCGTTCAGGCTGGTGGTACATTTATGTATCCTATTCTTTTCGTTTTTGCGATGGGTAGTGCGGTCGCGATAGAACGGGTTATTGTGCTTTCTTCGATTGGTGGTCAGAACCGAAAAGTATGGGCCGAACTACATCCAATTATGTCGGAAGGAAACTTTGAAGAAGCCAGGCGGATAACAACAGAGGGTGATACACACATCAGTCGGCTTTTAGGTATGGGCCTGGCAAGGCAAGGTGCTGTTCGTCGTCGTGATGACATTGAAATTGCGATGGAAGAAAGTATGATGGAAATTATTCCTCAGCTTGAAAAGCGTACACCTTACGTTGCTTTATTTGCCAATATATCAACATTATTAGGATTGCTCGGTACCATTATGGGGCTAATCGAAGCATTTACGGCAGTAGCAAATGCCAATCCAGCGGATAAAGCTGATTTGTTATCGGCCAGTATATCCGTTGCGATGAATACAACAGCCTTTGGTCTAATGGCTGCGATTCCTTTGTTAATAACCCACACTTATTTAACTTCTAAAACAGGTGAAATTATTGATAGCCTGGAAATGGCTTCGGTTAAAACATTAAATATTATTTCTGATTCAACGAAACGTCAGGGTTAGAAAATATTATGTCCAGAAGACACCATTACAGACGAAAGGATAAGGAAGTTCCAGAACTGGATATTGTAACTTTTTTGAATCTAATGGTTGTATTGATTCCGTTTCTGTTAATTTCTGCTGTTTTCTCACGTATTACTATTCTTGAACTGAATGTGCCTGAAGGTGGTAGTGGTGGACAGGATAAACCACAACTTATGCTGGAAGTTATTGTTCGTAAAAAGGGGATTGAAATAGGGAATGGTAAAGGCGTTGTTGCAAGTATGGTTAAAGTTGATGGTAAATATGATATTGCAACGCTATCAGCATACCTGACAAAAATTAAAAAAAATTACCCGGATAAAACGGATGCCATTGTCTTAATGGAAGCTGATCTTGAATATGAATATTTAGTTTTGATTATGGATGCGGTGCGTAGTGCAGATCCTGTTGAAGTAACTGCTGTTGAAGGAGCAGAGGCAGCTCCTCCGGGTGAAAAAACAATTTTATTTGCGGACATTTCAGTGGGTGATGCACCATGAAAAGTTCAAGACGTATTAAGCGTATGTCTCGACATAAAGGTAAGCCGACTGGTTTAAGTCTGGTTTCCTTGATGGATGTATTTACTATTTTGGTGTTTTTCCTACTTTCAAATTCTTCATCGAATGAAGTGTTGTCTAATCCAAAAGAAATAGCCTTGCCTAACTCTGTGGTTGAGTCGAAGGCGCGTGAAACGATAGTGATCTTTGTTTCTTCAGAAGTAATATTGCTTCAGGGTGAACCGATTATGCAAACAAGCGAAGCACTTTTATCAAAAAAAGAAATTATTATTTCGTTAAGAGACGAACTATTAAAACAAAAACAAAAAGCAATAAGTATAAGTACTAAGGCAAAAAAAGATAGCACAGAAGTAACATTGTTGGCTGATAAAAAAATACCGTTTAAATTATTAAAACGTATTATGTCAACCTGTACCAGTGCAGGCTATGGAAAAATTTCTTTAGCTGTAATTCAAAAAGCATCCCAGAGTTAGAGTTTTGAACGTGGAATTAGTCGTTTCAGAAGGACAGAAAAAAATCACCACTAAAATTGGTGAGGCTAAACTGAACCATGAAAAGTTAAAAGAAAAATTATCGCGAGTTGCGCGAGAATTAAATAAAACATTAGAACAGACTTCAATATATTCTCGTTTATTGGAGGTAAGTGAACAACTTCAACAATTGCAAGACTCAGGTGGCGGAAAGCTTTTCTGGGAAGATAAGTATAGTAATGAAGCTGAGTTTGTTGAGCATATTCAAAGTATGCATAGCAAAGCTAAAAAATTTACTGATCTAGTCGATATTGTTCGTGATAAAAAAATAAATTTAGAAAAACAAGTTGAGGAAGCCGGGTACGAAGTAGGTTACTTAATAGAAGATCTTAAGAATGAAAAAATTAATGAGATTGAAAGTAAAAATGATTTTGTAGTTAATCGAAATTATGAAACTCATACTTTTCATCCTGTGGTTATGCCCTGGGATAAAAAAGGTGAGGTTGAAAGACGTTTTAGAAAATATTTATTATTAGCTTTTTTATACAGTATTTTATCTGTTTTGGTTCTCCCTCATATTATGATACCTGTTCCTGATAAAGATGAGGTAGTTAAAGTACCTGAACGAATAGTTAAGTTTCTTAAGAAAAAGAAACCAAAACCAAAACCTAAAAAAGCAGCACAACTGGCTGGCAAAAAGAAACCAACGGCAGAAGATAAAACCAAGGCACGTAAAAAAGCAGCAAAAACAGGAATACTGGCATTTAAAAATAATTTTGCAGACTTAATGGATAACATGAGTGAAGCGAAACTGGGTGCAAATGCCAAGTTATCTAAACAAGGTGAACGTGCAAAGTCTACATCACGTTCACTAGTACTGTCTCAGGCACAAAGTGGTAGTGGTGGTATTAATGCTTCTAACCTGAGTCGCGACTCAGGTATTGCAGGTGATGCGATTGGTTCAGTGGGTTTCTCTCGTGTAAACAGTGCTATTGGTACAGGTGCTGAAGATGATAGACCATTAAGTTCCGGCCCTGGGCCGTCACGTACAGATGAAGAAATTCAAATTGTATTTGATCGCTATAAATCGGCACTTTACAGAATATATAATCGTGAACTGCGGAAGAATCCAACCTTGCAAGGAAAAATGGTATTACGTATTACAATTTTACCAAATGGTAAGGTTGCTAAAGCGTCAATTGAATCAACTGATTTGGATTCAGCTTTATTATCTAAAAAAATGATTGAAAGAGTTAAACGTTTTAATTTTGGAGCGAAAAAAGATGTTCCAACTATTACTATTTTATATCCAATAGATTTCTTGCCGGCGTCATAGGGTAATTAGCATGTTGACCCTGATGAAAGTGGGTAGGTAATGTTTAATAAGATTTAGTGACTTATGTGCTCGATGAACGACATTAGAAAGTACGCGACCCACGCGTTTAAAACGATTTTTAATCGTTGTGGGATTCGTGTTGCTGATCGAAACGTTATCGGTAGTTCAGCTAACATGAGTACTATTAATCGTCATGCTGCCGGGCATAAAAGCTCACGTTTAGGTTCACGACTACTACTGCTACTTGCTCTTTTGTTGGGGGGCTTATCTCAAGCACAGGCAGGCGAGTTTTGTGTTGCTAATCCGCAATTCAACGGTGTCATTGACGGTACTGTCACTTATACCTCTCCACCTTTCGAGACTATTACTCAAATTACCATTGATGGAAATTGTACGTTTAAGAACTTTACAGCGTCCAACCCGCTGAGCGTCACAATTAACTTTCAAACTAACGACCCCTCAATTTATCTAATTAGCTTCGATAATGTTGTCTCCACTAAAAATATGGCTTGTTCCAATATTGATCATAAGCTATGGGTGGTTAACTCGACAGGAACTACTTTCGACGGTAGTTGTCAGGATATTCAAATTCCAACAGAGACTATAGATAAGCAGGCTCCAGCAAGCACAGTCGGCATCGGTGATCCCTTTACCTATACTCTCACCCTCCCTTCCATGAATTACCCATTAGGCGACCCGTCACTGAATGAGTTGCGAAATGTCATTCTCTGGGACGACATTAGCGCCGCCGCAACAGGCGCGGATCTCACTTTGGTGGGTGTCAATGCTTATTACAAAGGTAGTGGTACTCCTGTGACGCTAGTACCTGAAGACCAGCCGCAACCCACATCATTATGTGGAATATGGACACCCAAGAACCTCTGTTACAAACCGATTCCGTTCATCAATCCTGGTGAGCAGATCATGGTCGAGATTGAGGTTTACGCCACCGCAGCAAATGTGGTGGGGACAACTTTTGTCAACACCGCAAAGTGGTGGTTCGGCAGGGACATCGATATCGACGGGGATGGCATTATTACTCCGGAAGAGCAGTTTACCCCGTTACCGGGTGAGTGGGGTATTTCACAACCGATGATCATTGCGGAACCGAATCTTGTGGTCACCAAAAGCAGTACTGAGACAGCACTAAATTTGGGAATCCCCGCGACCTTTACGATTGATGTACAAAATAATGGTGGTAGTGATGCATGGCATGTCACTATTCTTGATCAACTTCCGGACTTTCCGACTGCTGGTACCTGTGATACTGATCTATCTACAAGTATTATTGCTCAGGTTTTTGCTGCTGATGGTGTATCTTCAGTTTCAGGTTTGTTGGCTCCGGGGTTTGATTATTCAGTTGGTTATAGCGGAGCGCCAACGTGTGAGCTTAGTCTCACCATGTTGACAGCTAAAGCTGTCATTGCTCCCACTGAGCGCTTGATTATTACTTATGATACTCAACTTGATGCTGATACCACCGGAGATGGTTTAACACTAACCAATGTTGCTGGAGCAACGGAATGGTTCAGTGGTAATGGGAGTTATCCTCGCCTTACATACAGCAAAACACTCACTGATGGCACACCAGCCATTGTTGATCATGAAGACAGTTATACCATTACCACCGCACTTTCCGGTTATTATTTTCAAAAGACCGTTCAGAATCTGACTACTGGCGCGAACCCCGCTACTAATGCTGTGCCGAGTGATACTTTACGCTATCGCTTACGAGTCTTTAATGTCGATGAGACCATCGATACTATTACGATTACTGATACGCTGGATCCAACTAAATTTGATACCAGTACATTTTCCATGATTGCGTTTCCTCCGGGTAGTACATTTAGTTTTAATGATATAACCGGTGAATTAAGGGTCTTTGGTTTTCCTGATGCGACTTCTTTGAATGTTTCACAGGGTAGTGAGCTTATTGTTGATTTTGAAATTGATCTTGCAGCGGGGCTTTCTAATGGTGACGTAGTACCCAACCAGGCAACCCTTTCAGCGGATGGTCCGCTTATTATTACGAGTGATGATCCCTATGTAAATGGCATTGCTGCGCCCGGTGATCTAACTGATCCAACCAATGTTGTAATTCAGGCTCCCGGTCCACTAGCAAAAGTAAAACCTGTTCAAACCACTGCCAGCATTGGCGAACAATTTACCTATACCATCACTGTACCCGCAGTTGCAGTTAACGTGCCTTTGTATGATGTACGGATCACTGATGATCTAACAGCATCAAATGCTGACTTGAGTTTTGTGAGTGCAACGCTGGTCTCTGGTGGAAGTTGGGTACTCAGTAATACGGGCACAGCAACCAATGTTGTGATTGAAGATACTGCTACTGGTATTGATATAGCCGCCAATAGTCAGGCAGTGATCGAGATAACCGTTGAGCTGCAAAACACCCTTACTAATCAAGCTGGACTGACATTTAATAACATCGCCTCGTTTACTTATAACCGTTCTAATGGTGACATCGGTACACAAACATTAGGCAGTAGCGGTAGTAGCGCTAACATGACGGTGATTGAACCAGCTATAACAACAATCACTAAAACTGCAGATAAAACAACACCGACTGCGGGTGAGATCGTACGCTATAGCGTGACACTCGATACAAATAGTGGCGCTGATTTTTCTGATGTCTTTGATGTAACCATTACGGATTCTCTAAGTGCGGGTTTGGTCTACGAAGGTAACCCAACCGTTACGGTTGGTGCAGGTGTTAGCGCTGATAACACGATAGGTGCACCTGATATTACCGGTGATGGTAGTGCTGCGACACCACAAATATTAGTTTGGAGTCTTGGTAATGCTGATATTGATATTGTCGAAGGTACCTCTCTTACGATTTCTTATGATGTCCGTGTACTTAATAGTGTTTTGGCTAACCAGACTCTTACCAATAGTGTTGTTGTGCAGTGGAGCAATATTGATGGCGTGAGTACGGGTGAGCGCAGTGGTATAGATGGTGTTGGTGGGCTTAACGATTACATCACCGCTGCGGTTTCTGTTTCCGTAACAACGCCGGATATTATTTCTACTATTACAAAGATTCGTAGCAGTGATACCTATGGTGCAGGTGATGATGATGTGCGCATTGGTGACCTTGTTGAATATGAACTACGAATAGCGGTACCGGAAGGCACGCTGGGAAATCTTCAATTAGTCGATACTCTTCCGCAAGGTCTTAAGTATGAAGGTATTGTCAGTATTAACGGGAATGTTGGTCCCGCCCCTTATACTGCTGTTGCACCATTTTCTCATACTGATGTTTTAGCAACGGACGTGGTAGAAGCCGGTGATGCGATAACAGGTTCGACTACCGTAACGTGGTCATTAAGTGATATTACCAATCTACCCAATGATGGGCTGAGTGATGACTTTATTATTCTCTACCGTGCGCGAGTAGTAAGTGGTGTCCTTGCACAAACAAACAGTACGGTATTAAACAACTCTGTGAGCATGAGTTATGACACTGCAACGGGAACAGTAACAAGTTCAGATACAGATACCATCATTACTGTTTTGCAACCAGTACTCACCGTGAGCAAATCTGCAGCAGCCGCAGGTGTTGATTCTGTTGTTGATGCTAGTGAACTTGTTAACTACACCGTTGATATTGTTAATAACGGCTCAGCTCCAGCTTATGATGTCGTTTTACAAGATATTATTCCTGTTGGGATGCGTGATGGTGTTGCGACGGTAACTATGGTGAGTACAACATTAGTTGTCACGGGAAGCTCATTGACTAATCCAACACCGAGTTATGATGCTGCAACAGGTATCGTTATTTGGAATTTAGATAGTGGTATTGCAAACACCTACACAATTCCTGCCGGTGAGACTTTGCGTATTGAGTATCAAGTACAAGTTGATGCAATTGTCGCGGGTGGTCTTACCTTAATAAATTCCGCACAAGTCAGTAATTATTATTCTTTTGATGATGAAGCTATACCGACGCTTGGAACAGTAACAGGTGTGCGTGAAGTTTATGGCATAACAAATACAGCAACCACGACATTATATACTGGAGCCGCGCCAACTAAAGCATTACTTTCATCTACAACCGCAACTATTGGTGAAGATGTTGTTTATCAAATCACTGTGCCGGGCACATTAAGCAGCAGTGCACTTCATGATGTGCAGGTTATCGATACACTTGATACTAATCTTGAATTTATTAGTGCAACAGTGACAGGTGGTGGAGTAGGCGTTACTGATAACAGTACGACAAGTCCGAGTGTAATGGATATTTCAATTACTGAAATACCGGCAGGGCAACAAGTGGTGATTGAGTTACGTGCACGCGTAGCAAATGTAGCAACGGCACAACAAGGTGTTGCAGTTAATAATACGGCTTCTTATACCTATGCCTACACTTCGGGTGGAGCAACACAATCTGCATTAACCAGTACCGATATAGTAACGGTCAATATTATTGAACCAAATTTAACTGTAGCTAAAGCGGTAACATTAGTAACAGCAGCTCCCGTCACGGGTGGTGATGTATTGGAATATGTGTTGACCATTCCAAATACCGGTAATGCCACGGCTTATGATGTAAATATTGTTGATACGCTGGCAGCTCAACTGACACTAGATACCAGTTTCACCCCAACAGCGGCTATCGACACAGTTGCGGTGGTTGGCTTTAATGCAACACCTTCTGGTTCACCCTCTGGTCCATTGGTATGGGGGCAAGACAATGGTGATGGCAGTCTGGATATTCCTGCGGGAAGCACACTGCTCTTAACGTATCGTGTTGTTATTGCTGCCACGGCTGAATCAAACATCACTTTAAGTAACAGCGTACAGGCAGATTGGACTACGTTGAATGGAACTAATGCGAATGAACGTACCGGTGCAGGGTGTCCAACGGTAATCGCGCCTAATGATTATTGTACGGTTCCGGCGATTGCCAGTGTCACTACAGCAGATAGCAATAGCTTCAGTAAAATAGTATTTGAAGATAGTTATATACCAGTAACCGATGCCACTGTGCGTATTGGTGATACGGTAACGTATAACTTAACATTGAATTTTCAGGAAGGGACAACACGCAGTGTCGTTGTACAGGATGTGTTACCAACTGGGCTGGCCTTTGTTGATATCGTAAGTATCAATGGCGACAGTGTGGCCGATTATGATCCTCCTGCAAGTGGTGGTGGTTCTAACTTTAGTTATGCCACGGTTGCATCTGCATCGTTGCCTACCGCAGGGCAAACCGGAACATTAAACTTTACGCTCGGTAATGTTGTTAATGATCCTCTGGGTGACAGTACTACAGACAGTATCACTATTTTCTACCGTGCTCGCGTTATTGAAAACACACTGGCTCAAGCAGCAAGCACAGCATTAAATAACACTGCAACATTGACTTATATTGATGGTACCGGCACAGCGGTTATTGATCCGGCTCGTTTGCAAAGCACAGCAACGACTACAGTTCTGCAACCAGTGATGACTACGCCTACTAAAGTAGATAGCGTATTTATCAGTCCGGCTAACGTCAATATTGCCACCGATGTTATGCACTTCACGTTGGAATCCTGTAACACCACGGGGCTTGCACCTGCATACAATGTTCAGCTTACAGATGTATTAGCGACTCAACTGGATGAGACCAGTATTGTTGGGCCAACAGTAACGATCAATGGTGCCGCAGCAGTAGCGGGAACAGATTACACCTATACAGCACCGGTTGCTCGCGGTGGCAGTATGATCTTTGATTTGCTCACGCCGGTAAATGCTGGTCAGTGTGTCACAATAAATTACGACATTGGTTTCTATACAGACTTTGGTCCAAATCAAACATGGAATAACAGTGTCACTGTGGATGAGTATTGGTCATTACCATTACAAACAGGGCAGCAGTACGCATCATTAGGGCCGACTATTTTCACCATGAGCAATATTGCGACCATTGGATTACCCGCCAAGATCATGAGTAGTCCGGCAAGTGGTGAGGCAACCATTGGTGAAGATGTGGTGTATCAAATCACCGTGCCAGCAGTTGCCGTTAATGCTGCGCTTTATGATGTGGTGATTAGCGATACCTTGCATGCCAGTCTTGAATTAATCAGTGCAACCGATATTAGTGGTAATGGCTTAAGCATTACAGACAATACGGTTGCTAATAATGTTAGTTTAACAATTGCACAAATTCCAGCGGGTCAGCAGGCTGTTATTGAATTGCGTACTCGTGTTGCTAACAATGCAACGGCCAATGCAGCAACCAGCTTTAATAATACAATAAGTTACACCTATGCAACGACATCGGGCGGGGCAACGTTAGCAGGTGGCAGTGCCACGACAGCAACATCCTTAACGATTATTGAACCACTTATTGCAATTAATAAAACCGTAGTAAATAACACTAATGTGGGTAATCCACCTGTTGCCGGTGATGTACTACGTTATAGCCTGACCTTCACCGCATCCGGTGCAGGAGCGGGCGATAACTTTGCTGATGCATTTGATCTCAGTATTATTGATAGCCTTAGTTTAGGGCTTGCTTATCAAACTGCAAGCGCCACAGTTGATGGCGGAAATACGATATCCGATCCAGCAGTGGTTGGTGATGGCAGTAGTACATCACAAACCTTAACCTGGCAGTTGGCGGATGCAACGGCAGACATTGATGTGGTTGAAGGCACAACCGTTACCGTCACTTATGATGTTGTTGTGCTCGATTCAGTGTTAGCAAATCAAACATTGACGAATAGTGCGCTTGCTCAGTGGACAAGTTTGGATGGAAGTAATGTTAATGAGCGTAATGGAACAGCGACACCGGCAGTCAATGATTATGTTACTGCTGCTGTTATAACGACACTAACAACACCGGATACCACCAGCCTTACAAAAACACATTTTTCCGACACCTTTGGTGGTGCAGACAAGAATGTACGAGTAGGCGATATTGTAGAATATGAATTACGTGTTGCTTTACAGGAAGGTCAACACTCAAATCTCGTGCTAACCGATACATTGCCGCAGGGACTGGCTTTCGAAAGTGTTGCACAAATTAATGGTGATACCACATCACCTTTCACTGAAGTTGCCCCCTTTGTGCATGGTGACATTACGCCCGTCGTTAGTGGTGATCCCGCTACAGGTTCAAGCAATGTAACATTTACGTTGGGTACGGTTACCAATGTTAGTGATAACAATGCTGCCAATGATGAATTTGTCATTATCTATCGTGCCCGTGTGCTTGATAGCGTGCATGCTCAAGTTAACAGCATAACATTAACAAATAATGCACAACTGGATTACACCACCGCTAGTGGTGCAGCACAGCAAACATCATCCGCTGTAATTACTTTATTACAACCCAACTTGGCAGTGACTAAACTCGCAGCCGCTGTTGGTGGTGATACCATCATTAATGCGGGTGAATTGGTAACGTATACTGTTGATGTTATTAACAGCGGTACGGCTCCTGCTTATGATGTTGTTGTGCAGGACACTATTCCAGTAGGAATGCGCAATGGTGCTGCAACCATTACTATGGTGAGTACAACACTTGTTAATGCTGCCACCTCATTAACCAATTTAACGCCGATTTATGATGCTGCTACAGGTGTAGCAATTTGGGACTTTGATGCAAGTATTTATAGTATTGCAGCAGGTGAGACGTTACGAATTGTTTATCAAATACAAGCAGATGCTGATTTGGGTGCAGGTTTAATGCTGACTAATCAGGTTGTGGGAAATAATTATTATTCATTTGATGATGATGCAACGCCAACGCTCGGTGGAATTAATGGTGTAAGGGAAACCTATAGTGCAACGAATACTGCAACCAGGACACTAACTTCACCCACGCCGGGCGCATTACTAAAAGAAAATCCGGCAGACTTAACAGTGGCCGTTGGTGAAACATTTACTTACCGAATTACGGTACCCGCAACCCCCTTACAGATTGCATTACATGATGTTCGTATTATTGATGACTTAAATGCATCGGCTGCCGATTTAACGTATCTCAGTGTTGCTAAAGTCAGTGGCTCTCAACCATGGACACCAGAAAATACGGGTACAGCCAAGAACCTGATTATTGAAGACACTACGAATGGAATTGATATTCCTGCGGGTGAGCAAGTAGTTATTGAAATTACTGTAGTGGTAGATGATACGGGAACAAATGTGAGTGGTTTGTTATTTAGTAATACTGCGACTTATACCTATAACCAGCTACAAAATGATTCTGCCAGTCAACAAAACGGGGCTGCATCAACAACAACAAATATGACAATTGTCGGGCCAGATAATTTGACGCTGACAAAAACAGGTTCAGCCACCATTCGTTATGGTGTTGTCGAAACGTTTACTTTAAATATTCAGAATACGGGGACTGCACCTGCCTGGGATATTACGGTATCAGACATATTACCGACTTTTGATCCTGCCGCGGGTGGTATGTGTGACACTGCACCGACAAATATAACCGCACAAATGTATCTTGCTGATGGAACCACCACAGTAGGTGGGCCGCTGGTTCAAGGTACAGATTATGTAACAAGTTATAGTGGCTGCACTTTAACATTAACGATGCAATCTACAGCGGCTGCATTAGTTGAAACGAATCGTTTAATCATTACTTATGATGCACAAATTGATCTTGATACTCAGCCTAATTCAGCTTTAACCAATATAGCCGGGGTAACGGAATGGTTTAGTGGTGACACTGCGGGCGCAGGTGCAACAGGACAAATAAAAACCTTCAGCCGAACCGTAACCAATGGCACGGTAGGAACGTTAGATCATGAAGATGCGTTTACCACAACAAGTGAGATACCCACATTAACAATCGAAAAACGTGTTGTGAATATTACAACGGGTCAAGATCCGGGTGCGAATGCCAGCCCGGGTGATACCTTACGTTATGGAATTTATATAACCAATACCAGTAGCTTTGCAGTAAATAGTTTTACTTTTACAGATGATTTAGATGCACTAAATGCAACAGCGATGTTTGTAGCTGGAAGTTTAAATTTAATTACGGTACCGGCAACAGCAGACAGTAGTAATACCGATGTAAATGGTGGCTCTAAAGGAACCGGTCTTGTTGATATTCGTAACTTATCGATGGGCGCAACAGGCTCGGGTAGTGAAACGGTTGTTATTGAATTTGAAGTGAAGTTAGTTGCTTCAATAGCAAGTGGCACAACAGTGTATAACCAGGGGCATATGGATACAAATGGTCTTGATTTCCCAACAGATGATCCAAACATCGGTGGTGCAACTGATCCCACTGAAACAATAATCAGTTCGGCTCCTCAGTTTGAAGTATTTAAAACATCAAGCGATCTTACCGGTGATGCAAATATATTACTTCCCGGTGACACATTACGTTACACCATTACGGTTAAAAATATTGGTACTGAAGATGCCATTAATGTCATCTTAAAAGATCAGCTACCTGCGAATACAACTTATGTTGCAGGAAGTACCACGCTCAATGGTAGCGCTGTTACTGAACCAACCCCGGGATTACTGCCGTTACAATCGGGTATTTTAATTAATGCACCCGAAGATACTACCGCAGGTGTAATGCGTGCAGATGCAACGGCAACAACAGCAAATATTGCAACCATAACATTTAACGTTACGATTAATAGTAGTGTTGTTAATGGCACTATTATTTCAAACCAGGGTTATATCTCTGCGAGTGGAACAGGCAGTGGTGCAATTGCTGATACGCCATCGGATGATCCTGCAACATCAACACTAAATGATCCTACGCGTGATGTTATTGGTAATCAGCCACTTCTTGATGCA
>JAGLTQ010000131.1 GCA_023135195.1 Gammaproteobacteria bacterium
GGTGACACACTGCGTTACACCATTACGATTAGCAATATTGGTGCGGCTGCTGCAACAGATGTAAATTTTGTTGATGCAGTCCCCGTGAATACAACTTACGTGGCAGACAGTGTCACTTTAAATACACTTGCCGTTGCTCAACCTGATGGTGGTGTTTCACCTTTAATTGCAGGAATACCTGTAAGCTCATCTGACTTAACGCCGCCTTTACCAACAGCAGGTAACGGTATTATAACGGCAGGTCAAGTTGCGGTAATTACTTTTGATGTGACGGTTAATGCTGGTGTTGTGGCTGGAACTATTATTAGTAATCAAGGTAATGTTTCCAGTAATGAATTACCTGTTGAACCAACTGATGCAGATGGTATAGATAGTAATGGTGATCAACCAACATTAATTATTGTCGGTAATGCAGCATTATTATCTATAACAAAAACGGTTTCTGTTGTTGGCGGTGGCGCTGCACTGGCCGGCGGTCAACTCGAGTACCGGGTACTTGTGACTAATATTAGTAGTGTTGCGGCAACGAATGTAATAATAACGGACAATCTTGATTTACCTGTCGCAGCTCAGCTGACTTATGTTAATGGTTCCGGTTTACTTAATGGTTCAGCAACAGGCGTCACTAATATTGCTCCAACAATAACAGCAAACTATTCAGCGTCTTATGGCAATTTACTTCCCGGCCAGGCTGCTGAACTCGTGTTCCGTGCAACGATTGATAATTCCCTGGCAATAGGTACGACGATAACGAATACCGGTGTTGTTTCCTGGGATGCGACTAATGCGAATGCTTCCATATCAATTGATGTTGGTGGTACGCCGGGTGTTGCCAATGTTAACGGTCAAGTATGGCACGATAAAAATTACGATAATATTTTTGATGCAGGCGAACTTGTATTAGCGGGTTGGTATGTTGATATTTATCGTAATGCAACATTACTGGGAACAGTTACTACAGATAGCAATGGTAATTATTCTATTAACGGTTTAATTCCAAATGATATTGGTTCTGATCGTTATGACATTCGTTTCCGTGCACCGGGCTCGAATAGCACAAGTGCAAAACTGGGCAGGGCATATTCAGAACCGGCATTAGGTTATACCGATGATTTACATCGTATCTATAATATTGTTTTAAGCTCTGGCGAAAATGTACAAAATCTGAATTTACCCATTGATCCTAATGGCGTTGTTTATAATTCAATTATTCGAACTGTCATACCCGGTGCGACAATCAGTTTATTAAATGCAGGTACTGCTAACGTAGTATCTTCAAATTGTTTTGATGATGTTAATCAACAAAATCAGGTAACCACAACAAATGGTTATTATAAATTTGATTTGAATTTTAGTCAGGGTGATTGTGTTGCCGGTGCTGATTATCTGGTTCGGATTACACCACCTGCAACGGGTTATAGCTTATTACCTTCATCGGTAATTACCCCGCAAACGGATGTAACGACTGCTGCACTTGATGTGCCAAATTGCCCAGGTACGGCAGACGATGATGTTGCAACTCCCGCAGGTTATTGTGAAGTTCAGGTCTCTGAGATTGCGCCAACTATAGCAGTTGCACCGGCAAGTGCGGGTACAAGCTATTATCTGCATTTAACACTGAATAATGGTTCGATACCGGGTGATAGTCAGGTATTTAATAATCACTTGCCGATTGATCCAATATTAACGAATGCAGTCAGCATTACTAAAACTTCATCACTGGCAAATGTGACGCGCGGTAAACTTGTGCCTTATACCATTACCTTTAGCAACACATTAACTGCTGATCTGTATAACAGTAATATTGTTGATGATTTCCCGGCGGGCTTTAAATATGTTGAAGGTTCGGCACGATTTAATAACGGCTCAACAGTAGTGCCTCTCGAACCGGTAAGAAACGGCCTGCAATTAACCTGGAGTAATATCGATCTTCCAATAGGACAAACACAAACAATCAAATTGTTACTGATTGTCGGTGCAGCTGTTAATGAAGGGAAGTATGAAAACAAAGCTTATATTTTTGATAGCTTAACGAACACAGCTGCATCAGGCGTTGCGGTTGCAACCGTGAGAGTAATCGCAGATCCGGATTTCGACTGTTCAGATGTTATTGGTAAAGTTTTTGATGATAAAAACCTTAACGGTTATCAGGATGAAAAAGAAAAAGGGCTCGCGGGAGTGAAACTCGTGACAGTGCGTGGATTAGTGTCCACCAGTGATAAATATGGTCGCTTCCATGTAACGTGTGCAGTTGCCCCTGATGAAAGTCGTGGTAGTAACTTTGTGATTAAGCTGGATGAAAGAACGTTACCAAGTGGTTATCGCATGACAACGGAGAACCCGCGAGTACAACGCGCAACAAGCGGTAAAATGTTGAAGTTTAACTTTGGTAGTGCACTGCATCGTGTTGTGAGTATGGATCTTGCCGATGGTGTCTTTGTTGCAAGCAGTATCGAAATGCATAAGCAATGGATACCCCGTATTGATTTATTAATTAAACAGTTGCAGGAAAAACCATCAATCTTACGTCTGTCGTATCTGGCAGATGTTGATGACGAAAGTATTGTTGAAGATCGGCTGGAAAAAGTGAAGCAAGATATTATTGATAAATGGCTTGAAGAAGATAAATACAAATTGACTATTGAATCAGAAATATTCTGGCGTCGTGGTGGGCCCCCTGACCATGGAGATATTGATTAATGAATATATTAAAATCAATATGTAAACGATTCTGTGTCCTTATTTTGTCTCTTTTGGCATTGCTGATAGGTTTGTTTGCAATTTTATTAATTACCTCGTTTAGTGTTGGTGCAGAGACCTCTTCAGATGTCATGGAGTTAAGTTCGCCATCAGAAAACACAGAAAAACAATTAATCATAGATAGTGAAACTAAACAGTGGATAAAGGAAAATGAAGCTTTAACAAAAGAAGAAGAGAAAAAAACTGAAATTAAAAAAGTTCTAATACAAAATACCAATACAATAAAACTTGAAAACGTTGTGCCACCTATTGAGTTTAAATCTGGTCAGGCAGATATCCCTGAAAATTACGTTAAATTAATACGTGACATTCTTCAGGATATGAAAAGCAAGGTTAATGTTCGTCTGCATTTTGTTGGTCATACCGATAATGTCAAACTCTCAGGAGCTTTAAAGAAAAAATACATCAACAATACTGGCTTGTCTCGTGAACGGGCAGGGACTACAGCAGAATATTTTCAACGGGCATTAAACTTACCACCTGAGGCAATATCATTTGATGGCCTGGGTGAAAGTAAACCTGTTGCAAGTAATAAAACGCGTGCAGGAAAAACGAAAAACCGTCGTGTAGAAGTTGAGGTTTGGTACGATGAAATTGATGAGGAACTGGTTGAAAAAACAGTCGATATTAAACAGGAACTTAAGCGCGTTAAACTATGTCGCATCGAAACAGTTTGTAAATTGCGTTATAAAGAAGGGCATTCAAAACGCGCGCGGTTAAAAAATCTGGTGGCTCCTTTACGTTATGTTGAAGGTATGGCAGAAATACCTGCGCAGTTTATTAAACAACTTAAGGAAGCGCGTTTTAATTTACGTGATAAAGCTAATGTACAAATAAAGCTCATTGGGCACACAGATAACATTCCATTGTCAGGTCGTATGGCACGTATCTATGGTGAACATACAGCCTTATCAAAAGCACAAGCGCGTCGTGTTGCATTAGCCGTTCAAAGTGCAATGAACTTATCGAACCGGGCTATTGTCAGTGATGGACGCGGTTCAGCTTTACCCATTGCATCTAATGATGTTGAAACAGGACGAGCGGCTAACCGTCGTATTGAAGTTGAGTTCTGGCATGATGATGCTCTTGAACAATTAAGCGATGAGCCGCAACTCTGCCCGGAAACGGCTGCAGCTGAAAAAGTTACCCGGGTTTATGATCCACCGGCAGGTAATGTAAAACCTGTTTATTTTGAAAAAGGGCAACCTGTTATACCACCAGGTTATGTTGAACGTTTAAAACGTATCATGGCTGAATTGTCAGATAAAGGAAACGTTCGTATTCACTTTATTGGTTATACTAACAATGACCGTTTAGATCGTCGTACCGCAATGGTTTATGGCGATGACATCGGTTTATCGACCGCGCGCGCACGTCGGGTAAAAGAAGTGGCTCAAAAACTGGGTAACTTTACGGATGAACAATTAGAGTTTGAAGGTAAAGGCTTCGTACATTCGGATGATGTGGTTAATGCAGGTTTCCTGGAATTTGATCAATCACGCGTGGAAGCTCGTATCGTTTACGATGACCTTGCCATACTCGATGATGAAGATGGCGTTACCATCGAACGTATCGTGCGTGAAGTTCCATTACGTAATCCATATTCTTTAAATATGATGCGCATCTCTGTCGATGGAGCACCTATTGATGATCCGGGTAAAAGTAGCGCAGATTTACAACGCTGTATTGATGTTGAGCTTGAAAAAGCAGAAGTTCAGTTTAAGTTTGATAACCTGAGTCTGAAGCCACGGCTTAATGTTACTGCATGGCCAAATGTTGTGCGCTACCGTGATAAATTGACAACGAGTTTTCCTGAAAATCTGGTAAGTTTTAAACGCTATTCAAATTATGAAAATGTCATTGCAAAATCGGAAGTTAGAGTTTTCAAAAAAGAGCAGTCAACTCGTGATACACCTGTTGCAGTTATAAAGCTGGATGATAAAGGCGATGGTGAATGGTTAGTAAAATTTGAACAGTTTGTTGCACCTGCCATCGAATTAAAATATCTCTTACGTGTATACGATAAAGATGAAAGTTTTGATGAAACCAAAACACAAGGTCTCTGGTTGGTTGATGAACTCAGTGAAGATAATAAAGAAAAAGATTCAACGCCTGAATTCCTCGTAGGATATGGTGAAAACCGTTTGGCTTTAAATAATATTGAGCTTAAAGGCGGCGCTGTAAAAGTTTATGGTAAAGGCGTACCAGAAGAACACTCTGTCTGGTTTGCAGGGCAATCCATTCCGGTCAGTAGTAATGGTGAGTTTACCAGTGAAGTTATTCTGCCTGCAGGTTTACATACTGTCGAAGTTGCCATACTGAATGCTTCAGGTAATGGTGAATTGTTCTTACGTGATTTAGAGTTAAAGAAAAGTGATTGGTTCTTTGTTGGTATTGCTGATATCACTGCCAGTCTTGATGCTACTAATGGACCTGCTGAACTCATTACTGGTGATACGACTCATTATGATAATGATCTGGCTATTGATGGCCGTCTTGCTTTTTTCTCTAAAGGAAAGTTTGGTGACAACTGGGAACTAACTGCGAGTGCTGATACCCTGGAAGGATCGATAGGAGATCTATTTACTAACTTTATGGATAAATCGCCTGATTCAGTTTTCCGCCGAATGGATCCCGATTATTATTATCCTACCTTTGGAGATGACAGTACCACCGAAGAAATGGCGCCGACCATGGGTAAGTTCTATCTTAAAGTAAAAAAAGGTACAGACTACGGCTTATGGGGTAATTTTAATGTTGCTTACATGGATAATAATCTCGCGCATGTTGATCGCAACTTATATGGCGCTAACATTCATTATGAAAATACTTCTGCTACATCGTTTGGCGAAAAGAAATTCAAGCTCGACATGTTTGCTGCTGAATCGGGCACAATTGGTGGTAGAGATGAATTCCGCGGCACAGGGGGTTCACTCTATTATTTACAACATCAGGATATCCTGGCTGGTTCAGATCGCCTTCGTATAGAAGTACGTGACAAAATATCAGGGCTTGTACTCGCAGTTAAAAATTTAACGCCAGCACTTGATTATGATATTGATTACATCCAGGGACGTATTTTATTAACTGAACCTTTATCTGCTTCAAGTAGTGATGATTTAGTCGTAGATGGTGGTAATGGTGGAAGTAGTGAAGTCTATTTAGTTTCACGTTATGAATACGCGTCAGTCTTTTCTGAAACAGAAGATTTATCAACGGGTGGACGAATTCATTACTGGTTAACGGACTATCTCAAACTCGGTACAACAGTGAGTCAATTTGGTGGATCAGTCGATGGAAATAGTTTAAGCGCGACTGACATTACATTACGTAAGAACACAGGTACATGGTTGAAGGTTGAACAATCAACAAGCACCGGACAAACAAGTACAACTCAGCTCACTAATGATGGCGGCTATACCTTTAACCCGGTTACTCAACTCTCAGGAGATAATATCAGTGCAAGCGCAAGCCGGATTGATGCGAGTGTGCGCTTTGAGGATGTGATTGAAGGCGTTAAAGGTAAAGCAACATTTTATAATCAGGAACTCAAAGCAGGCTATTCTGCTCCCGGATTACAAGCAGCAACAGATACAAAACAATCAGGTGGGTCTATTGATTATTCTGTAATGGATAATTTAAAGCTAAAATTAAAACTAGATGAAAAAATACAAAACGAAGGGCTGCACAGTTCTGCCGTTGAGTTAGATGTAAAATATGAAATAACAGACAATTGGACTTTATCCGGTGGCCTGCGAAATGATAATCGTAGCGATCAGTCAGTAGTAATACCTGTTACGCAGAAGCAAGGTGACAGAACTGATTTAGCATTAAAAGCGGCATACGACTCAAAAGAAAAATGGACACTTTATAGCTTTATTCAAGACACGGTAAAAACCAGCGGTAATCGTGAAACGAATGGCCGTGCTGGTATTGGTGGTGAATATCGTGCAACTGATAAATTAAAACTGAGTACAGAATTGTCCGGTGGTGATCAGGGTACTGCGGCTAAATTGGGTACAGATTATCTCTTATCTGATCGTACTAATATTTATCTTAACTATGCATTAGAAAATGAACGCACGGACAATGGTCTACGTGCACAAAAGGGTAATTTATCATCTGGTTTTAAAACTAAATATTCTGATAGTGGCAGTATCTATCTTGAGGAACATTATAGTCATGGCGATACACCAACAGGTTTAACGCATTCTATGGGAATCGATTTTGCTCCTACTGATCGTTTAACACTGGGTGCCACACTTGATATGGGGCGGCTGCAAGATAATATTACTGGTGCGATCATAGATCGAACTGCATACGGCGTTAAATTAGGTTATGGATTTGATAACCTGAAATACGCAGGAGCAATTGAGCAACGGACAGATAAAACAGAAACTTCTGATACAACCATTACAACGCGAGTGACAACTTTATATAAAAATAGTTTGAAATATCAATTGAATCCGAACTGGCGTTTAATTGGCAAGCTTAATCATTCAACCAGTATCAGTAGTCAGGGAGATCTCTATAATGGTAATTTCACCGAAGCTGTACTAGGTTATGCTTATCGTCCTGTTGAGAATGATAATTTAAATGCTTTATTCAAATATACTTATTTTTATAATCTTCCTGCGAAAGATCAAGTTACTATTGATAATACTGCAGCGGACTATATACAAAAGAGTAATATTCTTTCAATTGACATGACCTATGACCTTTCAAAAAGTTGGAGTCTGGGTGGAAAAATTGCACGGCGCTATGGAGAAATAAGTCTGGATCGCGTTAATCCGGTGTTTTTTAGTAGCACGGCTAATTTATATATTGTGCGTGTAGACTGGCATATGACACATCGCTGGGATGCTACAATGGAAGCAAGAATGTTAAGTGTAATTGAAGCAGAGGATACCCGCAGTGGTGGTTTATTTGCTTTATATCGTCATTTTGGTAAGAACCTGAAGTTAGGCTTAGGTTATAACTTCACCGACTTCTCTGATGATTTAACAAACCTCAATTACAATAGTCAGGGCATATTTTTAAACTTTGTTGCAAAGATGTAATCTATACTTGCATCATGTTTAATTTTATCCGTAACTGGCTCAATCACCGCATCATAAAAAACTCTACCATTACTGATCAAGAATGGGGGAATTCAATCTCATTATTACCCATACTACAGGGTTTAACTGAAAATGAGCTACAACGTTTAAAAGAACTCAGTATTCTATTTATTGATGTGAAAGAATTTGAAGGTGCGCGTGGTTTAATTGTTAGCCAACATATGATTTTGACCATTGCGTTACAAGCCTGTTTGCCCATACTAAACTTGGGTCTGTCAAAGTATAAAAAATGGTATACCATCATTTTATATCCTGCGACCTTTGTCACTAATCGTTCAGTAACAGATGAAAATGGCATTGTTAACCAGGAGCGATCCAGCTTGTTAGGTGAAGCGTGGCACAAAGGCCCGGTAATACTTGCCTGGGATGAAACAGAAACGGCGGGTATTATTGATGGACATAATCTTGTTATCCATGAATTTGCACATAAGCTGGATATGCAAAATGGTGTTGCTAATGGTTTTCCTCCCTTAAATTTTGGAATGAAAAGAAAAGACTGGGTAAACGCATTTACCCGGGGATTTGAACATTTTCAAAAAAGATGCCATAAAAATGAGCTGTACGGCATAAGTTGTTATGGTGCTACATCGCCGGCAGAGTTTTTCTCTGTTATAAGTGAAGTGTTTTTTGAAAAACCAAAAATTATAGATGAACACTACCCTGATATTTATAAACAACTTTGTTTGTATTATCGTCAGTCACCAATAGAACGCTTACCGGATATAATTTGAGCTGTGTATAAATAAAGCACGTCATTCCCATATATAACTTGAGCTGTGTATAAGAAAAAGCACGTCATTCCCGCATGCCTTTAGCGGGAATCCAGAAGTTTAACTATAGATTCTGGTTAAAAAGCTTGCCTGAATGACTATATCTCTTATATTCATGCTATTTATTAAAAATAAAACCACGTCCTTAGAACGTGGTTTTTTACTTAATATTGTTTTCTTATATGCAGTCCAGGTTATATAATTAAAACCATGTTACAAATATCAAACAATGTCAGTATTGCAGATAATGAAATAGAGCTCAGTGCTATCCGTGCTCAAGGTGCAGGCGGACAAAACGTAAACAAAGTCTCCAGTGCTATTCATCTTCGTTTTGATATTAATGCTTCTTCATTACCTGATTTCTACAAAACCCGGTTACTAAAATTAAAAGATAAACGAATTAGTAAACAGGGCCTTATCATTATTAAGGCACAACGTTATAGAACCCAGGAAAAAAACCGAGCCGAAGCATTAGAACGATTGCAGGATTTAATAAAAAGTGTCGCTATAGTAAAAAAGAAACGTGTTTCAACAAAACCAAGCCGTGCCTCAAAAACACGGCGTATGGATGACAAAACAAGAAAGGGCAGGGATAAACAATTACGGAGAAAAGTTAAAGATACGGATTAGTTTTTATACTTACCCTCAGATGCTTAAAAGAAAATTATCTTAATAATGTGCCAAAGCTATAAAATACCGTCATTCCGGTAAGCTTTTAGCCGGAATCTTGCAGTTTAAACATTGGATTCCGGCTTAACGACACGCTGGAATGACGTACATTTCTTATAAGCCGTTCAGGTTACTTAATCTATCACTTTGTCTGTAGATAAAGTGCTTCAACTTTTTCGCGTGCCCAGGCCGTCTTTCTCAAAAACTTAAGGCTGGAATTAATGCTCGGATCATTGGTGAAACATTTGATTTTGATGCGACGTCCCAAGTCCTCCCAGCCATATTTTTCTTCAAGCTGAGTGACAATCATTTTTAGAGTAATCCCGTGTAATGGGTCTTGTTGTCGTACTTTTTCTTTCTGTTCTGTCACGTTAATTTTCCGGTACTTAAGTCGTCATGGTGGCTCATTACGAAGAGTTACCCTATTAGCTAATGTCGTTTAGTTAAGGGATGTAGGTTCGAATTTATTTGAACGCCGAGGTAAAAAATCAACCATAAAAGTCAGTATATACACCTCGTTCGAATAACAAATAATACCTTAAATAAATGCGTATCTCTGCAAACTTTTATTTACTTCTAATAGTAGCAGCTAGCTTCATTTTCACCGTATTTATCTTGTTTTAGCGAGCAATTTTTCCTAAAAATTCTAATTATTACCGATACTGCCTAATGTAATTCAAATATAACCGTTTTTCTAAATTTCATCATATATTTTAGCAGTCATGAATGTTGAAAATAAGTTTTGTTTGATCCCCGCTCCCCGCAGTGATTTTGATGGTCTTCTGTCTGCTGTATTACTGAAATACCTGGCATTTGATCATCCTTTATCAGAAACCATTAGAAAAGAAGATTGATAATCATATTATTTATCCAGAGCTGCTCTCGTCAGAGTTGATAGAGTATGACCATATTATTGTGAGCTCGTGCTTAAATATGATGGTGGTTACCAGGTATTGCTAAAAATGCTTAATAATTAACCAACCAGATAGATAATATCTATAAGCCATAAGAAATATTATACGCTTTTTAGTAATAATAACTTTAACTGTGTGGCTATTTGCCGATACTAACTATAATGAGAATTTTTATCCACCAAACAAGATTCAATGGAAACTATATAGTTTGATGAGCGATTTAAAAGACAAAAGTTTTGCCTCTGATAACAGTAGTGCTCTTTATTTTGGATTTAGTACGATCCTGATTTTGGTTCTCCTATTAAGTACAGCTAGTTATTTATCCATAGGTTACTTACAACAAGATCTTGAATCGGTTGTAAAGAGAAACATTTTAAAGATCCAGCTTTCAACTGAAATACGCAGCTTATCCCATAAACGCACTCTGTATTTATATGACATATTCCATGAAAAAGATGTTTTCAAACGTGATGAAATTTCACGCGAGATCAAACATCTGGGTTTTATGGCGGGTCAGGCTTTTACAAAGCTTGAGCCATTACTTGATCATACAGATCGTCCTGTTTTTGATTCAGCCATGGCGATGGCATTCAATATCGTGCCGATTTTTAATAGAGTAATTGAATATGCGATGAATGAAGCGGATGAAGCGGGAAAAGAGTTAATTAATACCAAGGTGAGGGTGGCACAATTTGAACTTTCTAAATTTCTTGACCATTTGTACGAAATTCAAAATAAACAAGCAAATAAAATTTCGACTAAAGCACTGGATAAACAAGAAAATATTAGACTAATCATATTACTTGCAACCCTAATTATTTTTTTAATAAGTACGCTGGTTGCCGTAAATGCTATTCGCACAGAACAAAAAAATATTACAGATTTAAAAATACTTAATGAAACACTTGAAACCAGAGTTGATGAGCGAACTCAACAGGTAGAGGAAGAGCAAAGAAAAGTTAGTAATATTCTGGAGACAGTTAAAGATGCCATTGTCACAAGTGATCATAAAGGCATTATAGAAACTTTTAACAAAGCTGCCGAATCTATTTTTGGTTATGCTGCAGAAGATATAATAGGAAAGAATGTAGAGATTCTGATACCTGGAAGTATTGGTGCTAAGCATTCTAAATACATGAGTAACTTTGCAAAGGATAAAAATGTAGGAGAGCCTAATATTCCTTCTATTCAAAAAGGAATAAGACATAATGGTGAAGTATTCCCGGTAGAAATATCACTTAGCAGTTTAAAACATAACGGTGAATTAAAAATAACAGCATTAATGCGCGATTCAACTGAGCGTGTAAAACAGGACAAAGAAATACAACGACTTGCTATGACTGATTCATTGACTGGTCTGGCAAACCGTAATCAGTTTAATATGCGTTTAAACGATGCGGTAAATATGGTTAAACGTAATAAGAAGCATTTTTTATTGGTTCTTATTGATCTTGATAAATTTAAAAATATAAATGACACTTATGGTCATCCATTTGGAGATTCATATTTACAGCACGTGGCTAAATTACTTGTAGCATCGTGTAGAGAAGTTGATACGGTTTCACGATTTGGTGGTGATGAGTTTGCGATTATACTAAATGAACTTGAGCCTTCCGATTCAGTTATTGTACCAGTAGAAAGAATACTGGAAAAAGCAGCTTTACCGGTTACTATTGATGGTGTTGAAGTTACGATTAGTCTTAGTATAGGCGCAAGTTGTTACGGCGTTGATTCCACAGAAATAGAAAGCTTAATGAAAAAAGCGGATGAAGCACTATATTTAGCAAAAAAAGAGCCGGGCAACGCTTTTGTTAAATGTAAAGAAAATGAATAGATTAAAAAAGGTGTAATAAATATGTGAACGGAAAGGTGATTATTAGATAAAAACCGACTATCACGGGTATACTTACTTCATGCAATTCCTTATTTTTGCCTCCATTTTCCTGCTCGTTATGGTATTAATGAATATCTATATCTGGCGCCGTTTTTTACGTTTACTCTCTTATGATAAAGCGGGTTATTTGTTAGCTGTGCCCATTATATTGATGCTCGGGGACATCTTTTTTATTATTGATATTGCCACTAATATAATTCCTGATTCACCCGCATTGTATTTTATATCCAGTAGTTTTATCGGCTTCACCTTTATGTTGTTTGTCATTGCCATTATTTATGATTTGACAATTATAGTATCAAAGCGGGTACCCATTGATCATTCACGTCGTCGTACCTTAAAACTTATTTTTGATGTGACCATGTTAGTCGCTGCATTCGCATACCTGTTTAGAGGTCTGAGTCAGGGCGTTCAATTCCCTGAACTTAATCGCGTCAAGGTTAAGGTAAAAGATTTCCCGATAGATAAATTCAACCTGGTTCAACTGACCGATGTTCATGTTGGCAGAACTATTAAACGTGACTTTATTGAACAGCTTGTTAAAACAACGAATGCACTAAATCCTGATATGGTTGTGATAACCGGTGACCTGGTAGATTTGCCAATAAGCGAAATTGAATATGATCTTTATCCATTAAAAGACTTAAACGCATCAACATATTTTATTCTGGGTAATCATGAATATTTTCATGGCGTAGGTGAAGCGGTTGAGTATATTAAAGAACTAGGGATAACGCCGTTATTAAATGAACATGTAGTAATAGGGAAGGGTAACAAACAGTTTAATCTTGTTGGTCTAACAGATGTAATTGGTACACGTACAGGTTTCTTGCCGCCAGATGCAGAAGCTGCATATTTAGGGGTAGATCAAAATAAAGCGTGTATTGTGCTAGCGCACCAACCCAGAATGATTAATGAGATGGACGACTATCGATGCGACTTAATGTTAAGTGGACATACCCATGGTGGTCAGATTTTCCCCTTTGGTTTATTAGTTATGGCTGCTCAACCCTATCTTGCAGGTTTATATGAACATGCAAAAGATCGTCAGATTTTTGTGAGTCGTGGTACTGGTTACTGGGGACCACCATTACGATTTTTAGCACCCAGTGAAATTAGCCAGGTTTTTATTCAGCCAGTTTAAGTTACTTTAAACAAATAATTTTATTCGAAGGTAAATACAACCATGTTAGATTATATTCTTTTTGACAAAATACCTTATCAGTTGTTTATTGACTGGTTAAAAGCTAAAAATGTTATTTATGAAACTGAAAGAGATCAAGAGAACTATATAATAAAAGTCTCAGAAGATTTAGATGAAGATTTACTTGATGATATCGATGAAAAATATGATGAACTCATGGATATGAACCAGGATATCGTAAATGAAGCAGAAAAAGAAAATAATGATGGTTATAACATGGCCGGTATTGTTATAACCCTTAAAGACGGTACGATTTCATATGCCGACATTGATTCTCAATTATTAAGTCGTGTAATTAGTGTAATATCGCCAGAAGAATTAGGTGAAATAGTCAGTGCAATTGCAGATGCAGTCGAAACACCTCAAGCCAAAACCTACTGTCAACGTATGCGTGAAAAATCTTAAATTACCCATTCTCTATTCTTTCAGGCGATGCCCTTATGCAATTCGTGCCAGGCTAGCCATTAAAGTAAGCAATATTCAGGTCGAGATACGTGAAGTTCTGTTAAAAGATAAACCTGAAGAAATGCTATCGATTTCACCAAAAGGCACCGTTCCTGTACTCGAATTACCTGACGGTAGCGTAATTGAAGAAAGCAGGGACATTATGTCATGGGCTTTAACACAGCATGATCCTGAAAACTGGTCATTACCTGATAATGTAAAACAAGAAAAAGCTGAACGTTTAATTGACTTCAATGATAGTGAATTTAAACAAGCTCTTGATCATTATAAATATTCTGACCGTTACCCAGAGCAGGCAATGGAGAACTACCGTCAACAAGGCGAAGACTTTCTCCAGCAGCTTGAAGGGAAATTAACTAAAAATGATTACTTAATGGGCAAGCATGTTTCATATACCGATATGGCCATATTTCCCTTTATCCGGCAATTTGCCTATGTCGATAAAGGCTGGTTTGACCAAACCCGCTACATAAATTTACAAAAATGGCTCGAAAAATTATTAGATACAACATTGTTTCATAATGTAATGAAAAAATATCCTTGTTGGAAAAATGGAGATGAGACACAAATATTTGACTAATTGCTACATATTTACTGTACTGGATCATATATACTTAATATCTGCTTAGGCACTTAAGCGCAGAAATATCATCTTTAACCATCCCCCCCTTTAAAGATGTTCTAAATTGAAATATTTGATTTTGGTAAAAGGAAGTATCGCCGTGAATATTCATATCAAAGTATATGGAAAGATGCTTACCCGCTTGGTTAAATTAACATGATGCTGGGTAAAATTCCTCATGAAAACCCACGTGATGCTGTCGATGAATTTGGCAGAAATAAATTGCATTATGCTGCAAATAACGGTGACTCAATGATCGTTAAAAAGTTAATCGATGAAGGCATTGATATTGATGCACAAGATAATAATGACTGGACAGCACTTCATTTTGCTTCACAAAATAATCATTTCGATACCATAGATTTACTTCTGGAAAACAAAGCCAACCCAAATATACATGATAATCAGGGTAATGGACCGCTCTGGATAGCCGCTATGAATGCAAATGGAAAATGTGAGGGTGTGTTTTCGTTACTAAAGGCTAAAGCTGACCCGAATCATAAAAATCATCATGGACGCACACCCCATTACATCGCAAACTCTCTAAAAAGTGGCTTAATAGAAGCTTTTAATCCCTGTATTAAGTGACAGTATAAAGACAATAAACCAGGCAGCATGATCCTTTCTTAATTTACTCCTATACTTAAAAGAGGGCTGACTCATTTAGGGGGGGGGAGCCGCTAGTGGATACACTTGAAATTTACTATTTCAATCTCCATACAGTGATTAGTTCGTTTTATTCTGCGGGGAGTTATTATGATGTATAAAAAATCGATTCGGCTCGTTGGAGCATTAAGCTTAACAATGATGATGAGCTCATGTTTCTATGATCCATATTACTATAGTCCACCGCCATATCATGCTGGTGGCATTTATTATCCCCATGATTATTACTATTACCCTAATGTAGGAGTCTACTTCCACTACTCAACGGGTTTCTATTTCTATATTAATAATGGAATTTGGATACGTAGCCGAATCTTACCTCCACGTTTCAGACTTAATGTATATAATCGCGTGATCATTCGGTCTAAAAGCGATAAACCGTATCTACAAAATAAAACTCATGTAGAGAAATATCGTCCACGCCCAAACCTTAAACCAACACCAGGTGCTGATCGGTATGAACGTGAATCACTAAGAAAAACATACAAAGAACAGCAATACAGAAAACCACCGTATAATAAAAAACCGCAGGCAGAAGAAAAAAAGGAAAAAAGAGAAAAAGATAACAGGCGTAGATAATAAACGAAAGAGCCGGAGTGCAATGTTACTCTGGCCTTTTTTATAAATTACGAATAATAATTTAGTTCAATATTTACATATTAGTATAATGAAAGTAAGCCATAATGGCTGTGTTTATCAACATTAAACCACCACAAATTATTATAATCATGGTCAACCATGCAAGAATATAAGTTATTGGGTTTTCTTTTGGAGTAAGAATATTCTTCTCGAATTTTCTTTGCATTGTATTTGGGGAAACGATAGCTTTTATATAACCAATTGTTTTAACTAATAATAATGGAAAAGAATTAAAAATATTTAACTCATAATCACTATAATATTTACTATTAAAGTAAATAGGATCAAGTATCTTTTTATGGATAAAGTGTTGTATTAGTAGTAATGGAATAAATCCTATAATAGCAACAATAGACATACCCATAAAAAATAAAAATGAAAGTTTTATATATTCTTCGATCATGATTTTTAAATATCTAGTTAGTTGCAGATTTTTGTAATGCCAAGACTATTGACAATATCTACATCTGAAAATTGTGATTTATATACACTACCAATTGCTTCACCAGCTCCCCAAGAAACAAGTGCGCTACCAATACCAAATGCAAGTACAACACCCCAGCCGACAGGTGTACCCACAAGAAAAACTGTTGCCACAGCACCTACAAATACACCTGCACTTGTACTCGCAATAGTTTTAACAGCAATCTCATTTTTTTCGGTGAGCGTTTCTAATTTTGCAATTTGATAACAGCTTGAAGCCAAACCAACTACAGCAAGCGCGGTACTACCTTTAGAAACATAGTGAGATATTTTAGTCAGCTTTGTTAAATGTTGTGTCATGGTTTTTGTTGGATTAAGACTACGGCCAGGTTTCAGTTTAAAAGCATTTTTAACTTTGTTATCACCATAAATAACTTTATCAATCATAGGGCCAATGTTTTTACTGTATTGATTCAATTTTGTATTTCGAATCGTATCAAATTCTTTTTTTGTAATTTTGCCACTTTTATATTCGTGATAAGCATCAGGAATACCATTTAACAATGACATATTTGATTTAAGTGTTTTTTCTAAGGTGAACAGAGCGATTCCACCACAGGCCAAGCCAAGTGACAGCCCATTATAAAGAGGTGCTGTTTCCTTAATTGCATTTTGAGTTTCAGGACTCATTGTTTCCCAAAGATGCTTAACCTTATTTGTTTCGTTAAGCTCAATTGGAGCAAGACACATAGTATTAGATGCCGTTCTGAATACAATCAATTGACCGGGCTTAATTTTATTTGGGTCTTTAAGGCTGGGATTATCAATTAATGCTGTTTAATTTTGTCTTGCATACCAACAGCTTGGCCAGGGTAATAAGACTTGATAATGCCCGACAATGTTTCGCCCGGAGCAACATGGTGAAAATAGAGATCTTGGGTTGGAGAAGGGAGTGAAAATCCGTTTTGCATTGTTTTGTCCTTAGTTTAAAGTCCGTTTAATAGCCTAAATCATACCAATAAACCCCACCAAAAACGACTCAAATACGGCGATGCAGCTCCTGTTTTATTACTAAAATTAAGCGGCTCTATTTTCTTCCGCTTTAATTTCATCCAGTATATTATTTCCGTGTTTTCTAAGAACTTTTAACAATTGGTCTAGAGACTTTGAATGCATTGTTTCACCACGTTCATACCGGCTAAATGCATTTATGCCACCACCAAAAAGTTCAGATGCTTCCTGTTGAGTAAGATCTAAGTTTTTGCGAATTGTTTTAATTTCATCAGACAGGAGTAAGCCATCTACACGAGCATGTAAGTCATGAATTTCCTTTTCAGTTGCTTTGTGATCTGCTCTAGATAAGATACCTTCTTCGCAAGAATCACAATACATACCAGGTTGATCGACTTCAATAGACTGATCTTTATATTCAAAAATTGTTTTGATGGTCTTTTGTTCCATTGTTCCACCACAGAACGGACATTGTTTACTCATCATCTATACCCTCGTTTATTGGCTCGCGCCAGCTCTACCCTTTATTACTATTTTTATAGTTCTTTGAATGAAACGACTAAATAGCCTTCATCATCCACCATGATTTTTACATACAAGTCATGTCCCAAATAACTTGCGTGATACACATCTTGCCAAACTCTATGGTCATTATGTGTTGTCATGGATTTGTAAAAATTACTTCTATCAAGCATTAATATACAGCTTTCTACATCTGCTAAATTAATTCGTAATTTAGCCATACTCCTCTTTGCGGAGAGAGTAGTACGCGCTCCGTCATTTCTAACTGAATCCTTGATTGCTTCTAAATCATAAGTGGGAGTGTACTTATTCATATAAATTATTAACCAAATAGGTTAGTTTGTCTACCTTGTTGTGAAGTAGAGTCTACTAAAAGCATTCATATCGGTTGAAACCGAAGGGCTGTAGGGCATAGTGCTTCTCGGCATAGTCATTACGTTGTTTGTTGTTTTATGAGGCTTAGAATGAGCCAGATGTTCTCTAAAAGCTCTCTTTCAGGGTAGAGCCGTTCAGAGAGCAACGCAAGACAGAAAAGGGGATAAGAAGGACTTTTCACATAGGTATTATGAAAGCCCTAAATTAGCTGGAAAACTTGCTAATTAACTCAGTATTTATAAACCAAGCATGCTTTTCAGTTTATCAGCTGTTTCTTGTTGTTTTTTCTTATCCATATTTTTAATATTTTGTAACTTCCACTGTATGGCGGGCAACTGTTCAATATTTTGAATATCCATTAAAGACCAATCAGGAATACCTGATTTAATCGACATAAGGAAACGACGTTCCTTGTCAGTTAAGCCTTCGTTAATTAATTTCACTAACTGTTCTCGTGTATCAAGCAGCTCAGTTAGTTCTACGGGTATATTGGTCATACCCTGAAATTGTGAATAAAACTCCTGTTCAATATTTTTCAGGTTAGGATTGATTAGTTCATTCATAGGACGAGAATGACTTGCCAGATAAATAACAAATGCTTTCCTGGTCTCGTCAGTAAGGCCTTCGTTTTCTAATAATAACTTAATATCAAATAAATCACGGGGATGTTGACGATCCAGGGCAGCAGCAATTTTACCACCATATAATTCAGCTACAGAAAGGGTAGTACTTGCCGTACTTACTTCAAACTCACTCTCTGCTCGCTCACATAACGGGCGCTCTTTAACTTCAAAAACAGAACCTCTTATAACTATATTAGGTTCAATTTTAATTCGAACACCATTATGCTCTACAAACAATTTATCAATATGAACTTTATTGATTTTATTCGTGATGGTTGAACCTTTTATGTTGCGTTTAATGTCACGAGTGATGTTATTAAGTGCATTTTCAATATTAAGCAATGTTTGATTGCGAGGTTCAATGGGCAAATACACCAAATCAATATCAACAGATAAACGTGGCATATTACGCACGAACAAGTTAATTGCTGTTCCACCTTTTAAGGCAAAACACATTTGTTTTTCAACCTCGGGTAAACAGCGTATTAATAATTCAACTTGTCTGCGATAAATATCTTCCATAATTATTTTTTACTTCCTTAATATTCAGGTACAGTGATTTGATATTTTTTATTAAACACGCCACCTTTAAATAAAGTACGTTTGCCTTTGCCAAAGTCAACATTTGTCAGGTCTAAACGCTCAACCCATTTGTGTTGGTTATATTCAGCTAACCACATAAAAAAGCGTTTCACTTTTATAGAATTACAATCTTCCAATAA